>CAZARJ010000005.1:0-28660 GCA_964487515.1 uncultured Conexibacteraceae bacterium
TCTGCGTCCTCGTTGGAGCAGAGGGGGATGCCGGCGAGCTTGCCGGTGACTCCCTCGGGCGGGGTGACTTCAGTGCTCAGGATCTCCTGCTCTCCGTCTTGCCTTGTGAGGCGGAAGATGAAGGGGGAGAAGGAGCCTGCGACCGGATTCATTACCCCGGAGGTCATATCGGGGTGAAACGGGCGGTCGGCGAGATCAGCGGGATCGCCGGGCTGGTTGGGGTCGCCGGCCTCGCAGGGGCCGCCATCGGGGCCCTTGTCGATGGTGAACGTGCTCGTCTGCGTCGCCGACGCTCCACCTGACCACGGAGTCAACTCGGCAGTCGTCTTGTAGATGCCGCAGCTCGATGGGGTCGCCAACGGCGCACGCGGCCCAGACTTGAACTGTACCCGCAGTTCGCTGAACGGCAGCTGTGGATTCTCGTCGAACGTCGCCTTGAGTCGGCCGGTGTTCTCATCGGGCTCCACCTTCCCTGAGAGCTTCACCACCACCCCTTGCCCCTCGGCGACCATGTAGAGCGCCAACAAGGAGTCGAAGGGGTTTGATCCATGACCCGGCTTGTTGCCCTGCTCGGCTAGATATACCCCGCCCTTCAGCGTCTTATCGAGAAGCGGCGTGTCGATCTCCATCGACCCGATCTTCGACGCGTCGGGGCACCTTGCCGGCGCATCGGAGTCGAGGGCGATCTGGCTCTCTGCACATCCAGCAAGCCCGCCGGCAGAGCTCGTATTCACGGCCATCCCCGGGGGGAGCTCCACCACCGCCGTCTTCAGGTCTGCCTCGCCCAAGCCTCCGACAAGGTCGTTCTGCGGAACGTCGATTCGCACCGTCAGCCCAGCAGGTGAATCGGCGGCAGTTGTCGTAGGGACCACCGCGGTGGACGGGCTGAAATCAAGACCATCACAACCGGTGACTCCAACCGGCTCGCCGGTCGTGTCGTGCGAGACGAAACTGGCGTACTCGTATGTCCCTGGGTCGGTCCAGGAATCCATCTTCATCGTGGTCGTCTGTGGACCTTCACATGATGTGGGCATCCGCAAGAACGGACGGGCTGGGATCCCTGCCGAACAGCTCCCGCCAAAGATCGCGCACTGATTGCGCATCGAATCGTGACTCGGGTCCGCCGGTACTCCCCAGAAATTGATCGTTGCTCCCGTGACCTGAAGGCCCTGCGATGTCTGCCGCGATGCAATATCGAGGCCGTAGTCACCGCCCGTGCGAACCGATGCGTCGAAGACGATCGGGGTCGTCAGGACTCCCGCGCCGAATCGTGCAGGAGAGTTGGGGCCAGGATCGAGGTTGAATATCGGGATCGGGACCTGCGCCGGAGAGACCCCGCTTCCACCACCGAGTAGAACGTTGAGCAGCATGTAGCCGACCACGGTGTTATTCGGGCAGTCGGGTATCGCAGCTGCCGTCACCGACGTATAGAAGTCCGCGGCCTCGCAGCGTGGAACGACCTGTGGATTGCCGACCAGTCCGGCGGGGATTCCGACGATTGCAGTCTTGATGTTTCCACCGTCCACTTGCGGATGTCCATCGGACGCCGTGGTCGTGTTGATCGCAAACGATGTCGTCACCGTGTCGGGGTGACCGCCAGCCTGCGTAAACGTATTCCCGCTTGCGTCCAAATTCTCGCCATCGAACGAGGCAATGCCGAACTCGGCATGCGCCGCTGAAGGTGAGATCAGAGTGGCCACGATCGCGGACACGCCGATGCACAGGGCGAGCACAGTCCAGCGCCCGAGCACGAACTGTTTGTGTGGCTGGTAGTTCATCAGACTTTCAGCTCCTCGTACGCTCGGCCCGGCAGCGCGCATCACTTCGCACTCCTAATGGCGCGAGAATGTCTGCACTTAACTCTCTTCACGTCTCTCGCCTTTCTCCGTAGCTTCCGTGCCCGCTTGGGCCTCCCAGTCCGTCTCATTCGCGCGGATCGCTTGACCAGTCGCTCCGCCCTTTCCTGCGCCCTCCGACATCTCTGGGACCGGTTCCTGGCCTTGGCTCCCTCGGACTTGTTCCCGGCTCCGGAATACTGCGACGTGCCCGGCTCCACTGAGTCCGGTGTAGGTATAGGCGTTCCTTGGCACTCGTCGCCGGAGCAAGGCGATGGAGCGACCTCGTGCTGCGCCGCGATGCCGCCGTTCACGCGGGCGTCATATAGGTCCGCATCTCCAGCCACGTCGGAGGGGACGAGTCGATCCTGGGTAGTGAAGAAGACATCAGCGCCGTCCGCGCTGGCATCTACGAAGTAGGTCAGGACGGGGCGAAGCGCATCGGGGTCCGCAGCACCATCGGTGCCTCCGGAGATCAGGCTGATGCAGCCATCCACATTCTCGCAGCCGGCAGTTCCGTTACGGCGCCACTCGTAGACGTCCTGCTGACCATTCGTATCGTGTGGTACCAGACGGTCGGATGAGTTGAAGAATGCGCGGGTCCCATCGTCCGACCCAACTCGCGGCTGCGTCAGGCCGTCGTAGTGGGTTTGAATTGACGACGGGCCTCTGGGGAGACCTCCTGAGGGATTACACGACGCACAAACGAGCTGGCCGCTCTCGGCCTCGTAATGGAAGACCTCGGGACACGGGACCGAGCCATTGTTGAATTCGCATGCCTCGGGCGTCGCCGGACTGTTGTCATAGCCGGTGAGGGGGGCGTTGGATGTGAAGAGCAGGCTCTTTCCGTTCGGCGCTACATACGAGGAGCGTTGTAGGGGGCTCGGCGAACTCGCGGTTTGACCCTGTCCCGATGCTCCCACCGGCGCAGCAATGAAGCGCGCCACCCCGTCATGGTTGAGATACAACTCACCGTCCTTTATATAGTAGATGTAAGAGAGATCATCACTCGCTCCTACAAGTTCGGCACTCCCTCCGGAGTTGATCGCCGTCGAGGTACCCGTTGCCAAGCTGAACACCATAATGTTGCCCGCGTTCTCGTAGATCGCGTGACTCCCGTCGGGGGTTGCAGAGCGAAACCGCCCAGTACCCACGGATATCGTCTCGGTTCCATTCACGCGCACATAGATCGCACCGGCCCCGGACTGCGAGCCCTCCGTCCAGTAGATCTTTGAGCCGTCCTCCGAAACCGCGTTTTCCAGATTTCGCGCTCCGATCCCTCCGTTGCCGCCCGCGGAAGCCATTGCGGCAGGAGTTCCATCCGGAAGGATGCTGACCAGGCGGAGGCCTGCGGGGGTCGACTCGTAAAGGCATCCGTCCCCGTTCGAGGCAGTACTGAAGCACGACTGCGGCGCATCCGGAGTCAGCTGGTCAGGCGCGGTAAAGATTACGTGTGAGTAGTCGGCCGAAGCGCCCTGGTATTGGGGCACGTACTGTGCGAGAACGAGCTGCGGCGCGAAGTTGGGCGGGGTAACGGTGGTGACTGCTTTTGCGCTGTTCGAGTGGAGTTCGCGGACATAGAGATTCGGGTAGCCCAGGACTCCCCCGTCAGCCAGAATTGGGCCATTTGGCGCGAGGTGCGTCAAGACGCCGTGGTCGAGGTCAGGTGCATAGACCAGATGGTTGTAGCCCAGGAGATTGGTGCTGTTCTGGTTCGAGGCCTTCATCGGAGAGCCGATCCCACGCGTCTGCCACTGCCCGTGGATGCGTTCTCCGAGGTATGGATTCAGCGGGAGGTTGCTGGGATTGCCCGCGAACGCACTGCGCGCGGCGTATGCGACGGCTCCTCCCTGCGCCGCCGCCCGCCAGACCTGGAACGGAGCCGCCGGCCCCGGAGGACCATTGAAGGCAGTGATCGTTACGTCGCCGCCGCTCTTATCCACCGGCGACACCTGCTCGTACGCGCGGCAATCGGCCAGGTGCGCGGACTGCCCTGTCCGGTATGCCGCATTGGCACACGTGTCTGCAGCCTGTGCTGAAGCTGTGGGGTTCGACATCAGCAACGCGAGCACGGCGGCTGTCGCGAGAAGAGGTGTCAGGGTGCCGCTGACACGTCTAACGCTCCGAGGGCGCGCGCCACCGGCTGCGGAGCATGCGGCCGGAGCGTTTACGAGTCTGATTTCAGCGGTCGCATCACGATTGGATGATGGGAGCGATCTCGGCTTGCTCACTATTGACCTTTCTGGTTCTGATATTCCGGAACTGGGACTGATCAACGGGTTTTCCCCATGGAGGCCAAGGGGTGGGGACGCCTTGATGGGCTTTCCGCTCGGGGTCTTCTCAGCCGGGTCGAGGCCCACTTGGGTTCGTGATCCCGAGGAATTGCAAGATGGGCGACCGCAACCGCGACATCAGCCGGGAAACGATCGAGTCGGTTCCGTAGGAGGGCGGTCCGAAGGAGCTCGAGGATCGCCCCAACCAGCAAGACATCACTGTGCGTCCGATTGAGTGGGAAGTCGGCAACCAAGTCGTCGTTCTTCTCCGCGGTCGCTGCAAGTTGGCTGAAGAGAAGGGCTTGTAGCCCCGCAGTAGAGGCGGGTACGTTCGATCGTGCGAGATCTCGTTCCCGATCGATCTCTAAGGCCAGCACTCGCACCGTCCCAGGTTTGCTGGCGAGGAGCTCGGCGAGCGCAACAAGGCGCTCAGACGGGTTGGTCTTGACAGGTAATTCGGATTCAAATTGTGCAGCCATCTCCGCGACCGAACTCGCGCAGGCGGCGGCGAAGCACGCCTCCTTGCTCTTGAAGTGCCGGTAGAAGGAGGGGTAGGAGACGTGGGCCTCCTTGATCACGTCGGCGAGGCGGACCGATGCGTAGCCATGCTCGGCCACCAGGCCGAGCATGGCCTCGATGATCCGGCCCCGGGGTGAGCTCTTCGAGCCGTAGCGCTCCAGAAGCGTTGCCTCGAGCGAGGCGAGGATCGGGGCCGCCCAGCTCTCGTCCTCTTCGGCTGCGATCCGCAGCTCGGACTCGATCTCGCCCAGGCGGGGCTCGGTTGCCTCCGCAAGGCAGGAGCGCTTGTCGGCGAAGTGGGTGTAGAAGGTCTCGCGGGAGACGCCGGCGGCTTGGGCGATGTCGCCGGCCTTGATCGACTCATAGCCCTTCGCGGTGGCGAGCTCCCTTGCGGCGGCGAGCATCTGGGCCCGTGCGGGGCGGGTGCGCAGGCGCGCGGTCTGCTCGGCTCGCTCGAGGGCTGTGCGGGAGCGCTTGGCCATGGCTAGGCGGTCCCTCCGAGGGGCTGTGTGGGGGCATTGAAAACGGCTTTGTCAAGCGATCTACATCTCTGGAGATGTTTCTCATTGCCCAGAGCTGGGTCGCGCCCGATGCCACGGTTGGATGTTGCGGCCAACGGTGCATGACTCGATAACTTGTGTTCGAAGTTGTCGGGCCTTATTTAAGGCTTGAAATAGCGATAAGTCGATTAATCTCACCGTGTATGGCCGTGCGGGGACGTGCCGGAAGCGAGGATCTTGAAGGCACTTCTCAGACGGGTTTTTGGCGACGTGGTCGGCGTCCCTCGAGTCCTCCCGACCGCTTTCTGCCAACCGATTTCAAGTTCCCTCTTGCGCTTCGCAGATGAATGTGTTTATGATGCTCGCGCGCTGAGGAGCAGCCCCTGTAGTGGCTTTCCCGGCGCAGGGAGATGAGGAGCCAGATCAACCACACCCACTCGCGTACGGCGGCGTCGCTTATTGCGCCGGCTGGACATCCGGGCGCCTGCGGCCCGGTCGCGACGGGCTCCCTCTCCGCCCTGGACCGGGTCCGCTTGAGCGGCGGGATCGCGGTGGGCGAGAACTTCGAACACAAGTAATCGGGGCTTCGGCCAAGTCGTGGCGGCTGGATCGGCCGCCGTCGGGGGCGAGCGCCGCGCTCGGGCTCAGGCGCGCTTCGCGGATAAGCGATCGGCTAGGCGCGAGGCCAGGGCCATGATCGTCAGGGCGGGGTTCGCGCTGCCCTGGGTCGGCAGGACGCTGCCGTCGGCGAGGAAGAGGTTGTCGAAGCCCCAGACGCGGTGGTCGGGGTCGGTGACGCTCTCCTCCGGGCTCGTGCCCATGCGGCAGCCGCCGACGAGGTGTGCGTAGCGGTCGATGGTCAGCGTCTCCTGGGCGTCGGCCGCTTCCCAGATCCGCTCCAGGACCCGCTTCGAGTAGGCGATGTTGGCGCGGTCGTTGTCGCACTGCGAGTAGTCCATGCGCGCGATCGGCATGCCCCGAGAGTCGGTCTCGTCGGCGAGCGTCACGCGGTTGTCGGGGCGCGGCAGCAGCTCGTTGAGGACGCCGAGCGTGTACCAGTGGTTGTAGTCGCGCATGTACTCGCGCAGCGCCGGGCCCCAGTGGCCGTCGGCGAGCACGTGCTCGGCCCAGGCGATCGGCTGCGGCCCGACCGTCTGCACGGCGAAGCCGCGCGCGAAGCCGCGGCCGGGGTCGGTCTCGTAGAACTGCTCGGAGCAGATCTCCGGCGGCGGGGCCTTGTTCATGCGCATCGTCTCGGGGAAGCGGCCCGCGACCTGCGGCGCGCCCTGGACCATCACGTAGCGGCCGACCTGGTCGTGGCGGTTGCCGAGCCCCTCCGGATGGCCGGGGCCGGCCGAGTTGAGCAGCAGCCGTGGGGTCTCGATCGCGTAGCCGGCGACGGCGACCGCGGCGGCGCGCTGGAAGCGCTCCCTGCCGTCGTGCACGTAGGTCGCGCCCCCGGCGCGCGCGCCGTCCACCTCGATCCGCGTCACGTGGCTGTCGGCCCGCACCTCGACCCCGTGCTCGATCGCGTCCGGCAGGTGCGTGATCAGCGGCGAGGCCTTCGCGTTCACCTTGCAGCCCTGCAGGCAGAAGCCACGGTAGATGCAGTGCGGCCGGTTGCCGAAGGCACCGCTGGGGATCGCGACCGGGCCCACGCGCATCTCGATCCCCGCCCTCCGCGCCCCCTCGCGGGCCCGCTCCGCCCCGCCCGAGATCGGGTGGGCGTTGTAGGGGTAGCGGTGCGGGTCGCCCCAGGGCCAGTCCTGGCCGGAGACCGGCAGCTCGGCCTCGACCCGCTCGTAGTGTGGCTTCAGCTCCTCGTAGGAGATCGGCCAGTCGGCGCCGACGCCGTCGCGGGTGTACGTCTCGAAGTCGGAGGGGTGAAAGCGCGGCGCGAAGCCGGCGAAGTGGACCATCGAGCCGCCGACCCCGTGGCCGGAGTTGTTCTTGCCGAGCTCGACCGGGTCCTCGCCGCCGATCACGCGCTCCTCGGTCCAGTAGAGCTTGTGGGAGCCGGCCTCGTCGGAGACCCAGTCGCGGTCGGGGTCCCAGAAGGGGCCCGACTCCAGGATCACCACCCGCCAGCCGCGGCGGGCGAGCCGCTGGGCGAGCGTCGTCCCGCCCGCCCCGGCGCCGACGATCAGCAGGTCGACCTCGTCGTCCTCGCGGTAGCGCGCCATGCGGGGCAGGTTCGGCAGCCCGCGGCGGTGCGGGTCGAGCAGGTAGCGGGAGTCGTTGCCGGCCGGGCCGAGCCCGCCCTTGGCGAGCGCCCGCAGCGGCCGCTTCATCGCGCCGCCCCCCGGCGGCGGCGGTCGGGCCCCCGGCGTCTCACTCCGGCCCCTTGCGCGGCGTCGCGCGAACCGGGTCCACGCCTCCGACCTCCTCGGCCTCGCCGGGCTCGCGCTGGCCCGCCCCGAGGCGCATGTAGCCGCGGGGATAGGCCGGGCCGCCGTAGCCGATCTCGTTCCAGGTCCAGGGGTGGGAGTAGAACTCCGACAGCAGCGCCCGCATGATCACCGTCCAGGCGCGGGCGGGGGGCAGCTCCTCCCAGACGCCGCCGCGCAGCTCGCCGGCGGCGAGGTCGGCGCAGATCTCCTCCTGCAGCTCGGCCCCGCAGGCCGCGAAGTCGGCGCCGGCGCGCTCCTTCGCCGTCTCGTCGAGCCCGGCCGCCACGCGGCGCCAGGTCTCGTCGTCGCGCGGCATGTCGGCGTAGCGGAACCCGTCCAGCCGGCCCTCGTAGAGCTTCTCGTCCACCATCTCCAGCACCGGGATGCGGGGCTCGCCGTCCTGGGCGACGACCAGATCGCAGAAGGCGCGCAGGGCGCGCTCCTCGGCGGGGCCGAAGAAGCGCACCGGCGGGGTGCGGGTGGCGCGCTGCAGGACGAGCTCGCGCGTGACTCGGTCCCAGTGCGGCGCCTCGGCGAGGACGTCGTAGTCGGGGTAGCGGCCGCGGCCCTGGGGGGTCGTCCCGCCCTCCGTCCTCCCCCCGCCGGGGGCCCGCTCGTCGCGCGCTTCGCTCACCACTTCTCCCGCGGGACGATCGCGGCAAGCAGGCCGATCCCGCCGACCATCGACAGCGATCCGGGGGCCAGCAGGGGCGGGCCGGTGACCAGGTTGTAGGAGGCCTCCTCGAAGCCGCCCGGCTTGCGCGCGACGCCGCGGCCGTGCAGGTAGGTGCCGAGCACCCCGGTCGCCGTGAGCACGCCGGACAGCAGCGGCAGCCAGGTGGAGGCAACGCGCTGGGAGCGCACGCCGGCGACGCCCGCGGCCGTCAGCGGCGGGCAGACGAAGACCGGCACCCACATCCACTTGTTGGCGAACGAGCCGCCGTAGTGGTTGATGTAGACCTCGAGGCCGAGCGGGGCGGCCGAGGCGGCGGTCGCCGCCGCGAGCAGCTGCTGCGCGCGGCCGTGGCGCAGGTTCCAGAGCGCCTGGCCGAGCAGCCCGCGGCGCCGGCGGGCCGATGCCCGCATCAGCCCGCCCGCCGGGGCGCGCCCCACCCGGCGCCCCCTAAGCAGCATGCCGTTCCACCTCGTCGCGGTTCAGCGCCAGCCCGTTCCCGGGGCGGGCGAGGTCCGGCCACAGGGCGCCGTCGCGGAGCTCGGGGAGGCCCTCGAAGAGCAGCTCCTCGATGCGGACGTGGTCGTGGAAGTACTCGAGGTGCGCCAGCTCGCCGAGCGCCACCGCCGGGTGGGCGTGCAGGGCCGGGGCGCAGTGCAGCGAGAGCGGGACGTTGTGGGCGCGGCAGAGGCCCTCGATGCGCAGCAGCTCGGTGATGCCGCCGCAGCGGGTCAGGTCGGCCTGCAGCACGTCGACCGCGCCGGCGCCGAGCATGCGGCCGAAGTAGGCGGCGTCGTAGCCGTACTCGCCGGCGGCGATCGCCATCCCGGCCGGCCCGCGGTCGCGCAGCAGCCGCAGCCCCTCGAGATCGTCGGAGGAGACGGGCTCCTCGAACCAGCTCACGCCCGCCTCGGCGGCGAAGCGCTCGGCCATCGCCACGGCGTCCTTGCGCGTCAGCGCCCCGTTCGCGTCCACGAACAGCTCCGCCCCCGGGCCGATCGCGGCGCGCGCCGCCCGCACCCGGTGCGGGTCGGCGCCGGGATCGGCCCCGACCTTCATCTTCACCCGCGGGATCCCCGCCTCCACCCAGCCCGCGAGCTGCTCGGCGAGGCGCTCGTCGTCGTAGGTGGTGAACCCGCCGCTGCCGTAGAGGGGGACGCTGCGATGCGCGGGGCCGAGCAGGGTGCCGAGGCTGACGCCGTGCAGGCGCGCCTTCAGGTCCCAGAGCGCCGAGTCGACCGCGGAGATCGCCATCGAGGCGATCCCGGGGCGGCCGAGGTTGCGGGTCGCGCGCACCATCGCCTCCCAGGCGGCCCGGGGCGCGAGCGCGTCGGCGCCGCCCACCACCCCGGCGAGCTTGCTCCCGATCAGAGTCGCCGTCGCGGGGTCGGCGTAGGTGTAGCCGATCCCCGCTTCGCCGCCCGCCTCCGCCTCGACGATCACGATCGTGGTCTCCTCCCAGCTCAGCGTCCCGTCGCCCTCGGGCGCGTCGGTGGGGACCGTGCAGGCCCGGACCCGCAGGCGCTCGACGGGCGCCGGTCCCGCGAGGCGCGTCGCGCCCGCCGCGGGCCGCCCGCCGGAGTCGCGATCGGGACCCGGGCCGGGCGCCTCCCGGCCCGGTCCATGGCCTCCCTCGCGGGGCCTGCCCGCGGACGCCGTCGTCGCGGCGCTCATCGGCCGGGCACCAGCCCGGCGACCTGCTGCTTGAACGCCTCGCGGACCAGCCGGCCCGCGTTCGGGTCGCCCTTCGCCAGCGCCGAGGTCAGCGCCTTGGCCTGATCGAGCGTCACGTGCGGCGGCAGCGGCGGCACCTCGGGATCGGTGATCGCCTCGACCACGACCGGCCGCTGCGCCGACAGCGCCTGCTCCCAGGCGCTGCCGACCTGATCCGGCTCGTCCACCCGGATTCCCTCCAGGCCGACCAGCTCCGCGTAGCGCGCGTAGGGAAAGTCGGGCAGGGTCTGGGAGCCCTCGAACTTCGGGTCGCCGCTCATCGCGCGCTGCTCCCAGGTGACCTGGTTGAGATCGCCGTTGTTGAGGACCAGGACGATCAGCCGCGGGTCGCTCCAGGTCTTCCAGTAGCGGGCGATCGTGAGCAGCTCGGCGTTGCCGTTCATCTGCATCGCGCCGTCGCCGACCAGGGCGATCACGGGGCGCCCGGGGTGGGCGAACTTGGCGCCGATCGCGTAGGGGACGCCCGGCCCCATCGTCGCCAGCGTCCCCGACAGCGAGGCCATCATGTTCGGCCCCAGCTTCAGGTGGCGGGCGAACCAGTTCGCGGCCGAGCCCGAGTCGGAGGTGAGGATCGCGTCCCCGGGGAGCCGCGAGGAGAGCTCGTGGAAGAGGCGCTGCGGGTTGAGCGGCTGGGCGTCCTGCATCGCGCGCTCCTCGAGCAGCCGCCACCAGTCGGCGACGCCGCTCTCCACCTCCTTGCGCCAGTTGCGGTCCTCGTTGCGCTCGAGCCGCGGGGCCAGCGCGGCGAGGGTCGCCGCCGAGTCGCCGACCAGGTTCAGCTCGGTCGGGTAGCGGATGCCGAGCATGCGGCCGTCGATGTCGATCTGCACCCCGCGCGCCTGGCCCTCCTCGGGCAGGAACTCCGAGTAGGGGAAGCTTGAGCCGACGATCAGCAGCGTGTCGCAGCCCATCATCAGATCCCAGCTCGGGCGCGTGCCGAGCAGGCCGATCGAGCCGGTCACCCAGGGCTCGGTGTCGGGCAGCGCCGCCTTGCCGAGCAGGGCCTTGGCGACGCCGGCGCCGAGCCGGTCGGCGACCTCGGTGACCTCCGCCGCCGCGCCGATGGCGCCGGCCCCGACGAGCATCGCCACGCGCTTGCCCGCGTTGAGGATCTCGGCGGCGCGGTCGAGGTCGGCGTCGGTGGGCACCACCCGCGGCTCCGCGTAGCCGACCGACGAGTGGACCGTCCCGTGCTCGTGCGGGGGCGAGGGCACCGCCTTCTCCTCCTGGAGGTCGTTGGGCACGATCAGGCAGGTCACGGTGCGCTCCGTCTTCGCGATCCGCATCGAGCGGTCGATCAGGTGGCGGATCTGCCCCGGCTTGGTCGCCATGTGGACGTACTCGTGGGCGACATCCTTGAACAGCACCGGCAGGTCGACCTCCTGCTGGTAGTTGCCGCCGAGCGACGTCTGCGACTGCTGGCCGACGATCGCGAGCACCGGCTGGTGGTCGAGCTTGGCGTCGTAGAGGCCATTCAGCAGGTGGATCGCGCCCGGGCCGCTGGTCGCCAGGCAGACGCCGACCTCGCCCGTGAACTTGGCGTGCCCGCCGGCCATGAAGGCGGCCATCTCCTCGTGCCGCGCCTGCACGAAGTCGATCCGGTCGGAGGCGCGGTCGAGGGCGCCGACGATGCCGTTGATCCCGTCGCCGGGATAGCCGTAGATCCGGTCAACCCCCCACTCCCCGAGGCGTTCGAGCATGTGGTCGGCGACGAGCTGGCTCATCTTCGGCTCCTTCCCGGTGTTGCTTGGCTTCCGACCCTCCACGTACCCGACGGGGGCGTTTTCGAACACGTGCCCTCCGGGGCGCCGCCGGATTAGGGTTCCGGACGGGCGGGCATCCGGGGGACGTGTCAATGGCGGGAAAGCTGATCCGGGCGGGGCGCGCCCGGGGAGATCTGCGGGGAACGGTCGCGGTCGTGACCGGCGCCTCCGCCGGCGTCGGCAGGGCAACCGCCCGGGAGCTCGCGGCGCGGGGCGCCGACGTGGCGCTGCTGGCCCGCGCCGGCGACGGGTTGGAGGCCGCTCGCGCCGAGGCGGCGGAAAAGGGCGTGCGGGCGATCGCGGTGCCCACCGACGTCGCCGACGCCTCCGCGGTCGAGGCGGCGGCCACCCGGGCCGAGGCGGAGCTGGGCGAGATCGGCGTCTGGGTCAACGACGCGATGGCGACGATCTTCGCCCGCGTCTGGGACGTCGAGCCGGCGGAGATCGAGCGCGCCACGCAGGTCACCTACCTCGGCGCCGTGCACGGGACGATGGCCGCGCTGCGGCGCATGCGTCCCCGCGACCGGGGGCGGATCGTCCAGGTCGGATCGGCGCTCGCCTACCGGGCGATCCCGCTGCAGTCCGCCTACTGCGGGGCCAAGCACGCGCTGCGCGGGTTCACCGACTCGCTGCGGTGCGAGCTGCTCGCCGAGGGCTCGGGGGTGAGCGTCACGATGGTCCACCTGCCGGGGCTGAACACGCCGCAGTTCACGTGGGTCCGGACGCGCGGGATCGACCACACTCCGCGCCCGGTGGCGCCCGTCTACCAGCCCGAGGTCGCCGCGCGGGCGATCGCCGACGTCGCTGCGGGCGGCCGGCGGCGCGAGGCCTGGGTCGGCGGATCCACCGTGCTCACCATCCTCGGCAACAGGCTCGCGCCGTGGGCGGCCGACCGCTACCTGGCGGCGAGCAACATCGCGGGACAGCAGACCGGCGAGCCCGTCTCCCCGGGGCGTCGCGACTACCTGTTCGAGCCCCTCCCCGGCGACCGCGGCGCCCACGGCCCCTTCGACGGCGAGGCGAAGAAGCGCTCGATCCAGGCCTTCGCCAGCACCCACCGCCGCGCCCTGGCCGGCGCCGGCGCCCTGGCCGCGGGCCTCGGGCTCGGAGCGCGCCTGGCGGCCCGCTGAACGGGGCCGCCGTCCTAGAGCGCCGGCTCGGCCTTCCGCGACGAGCGCAGCCGCGCGCTGACAGCGACGCCCAGAACGTCGGCCACCGGCCAGCCTTCGCGGCCGGCGTGCTCCTCGGGCTCGAGCCCGCAGTCGCGGAGCAGCTCCTCGACCGCGGCCTCCTCGACGCCGAGCAGCCGGGCGGCGAGGCCGGCGTCGACGCGCTCGCCCAGGTAGCCGTTCGCGCGCTCGCTCCAGCGGCGGCCCTCGATCGCCCAGCGGTCGCGGCGGCGGTCGTAGATCCGCGACCCGCGCTGGGCCCGCGCCAGCCGGCGCGCCGCCCCGAAGGTGACCCGCGCGCCGAGGCGCAGCGGCTCGCCGTCGACGATCACATACGGCGCGTGGACCTCCCAGCGGCGCAGCCCGAGCCGCCCCGCCAGCCGGCCCCCGAGATGCGCGGCCACCATGGCGAGCAGCACCCCGGCGATCAGGACGCAGAGTCCGGCCCCAAGGACCATCAGCGCATCGCTCATCGGTTTCGGCCCCTTCCCCCATCCGCGGCCGCGTGCGGCGGCCGGTTCGTCGTTGTCGGCTTTCGTGCCTTCTCCGCGAAGGCGCGCCGAGACCCTATCGCCTCGCCGCTCCGTACATGCGCGGTGACGGGATCGAACCGCCGACCTTCTCGGTGTAAACGAGACGCTCTCCCAGCTGAGCTAACCGCGCGTCCCGACAGGCTACGGCGTCCGCCGCAGGCTCGGGAGGGCGGGACTCCACTAGCCTCAGGGCGTGGACCTCGGAATCGACGGGAAGGTGGCCCTCGTCCTCGGCGCGAGCGCCGGGATCGGAAGGGGAATCGCCACCGTGCTGGCGCGCGAGGGGGCGACGGTCGCGATGGCGGCGCGCTCGCCCGAGCGGCTCGAGCGGGCCGCGGGCGAGATCGACGGCCGGACGGAGACGATCGTCGCCGACACCGACGACCTGGACTCGATGCAGGAGCTGCCGGCGCGCGTGGCCGAGCTGGCCGGCCCGGCCGAGATCCTCGTCCTGAACACGGGCGGGCCGCCGCCGGGGGGCGCGTTCGGGAGCTCGCGCGACGAGTGGGAGGCCGCCTACCGGTCCCTCGTGCTCGCCCCGCAGGTGCTCCTCGAGGCGGTCGTCCCGGGGATGCGCGAGCGGGGCTGGGGGCGGATCGTCAACGTCGCCTCCTCCTCGGTGCGCGAGCCGATCGACGGGCTGGCGCTCTCCAACGCGCACCGGATGGCGGCCGTCGGGCTGCTGGTCACCGTCGCGCGCGAGGTCGCCGCCGAGGGGATCACCGCGAACACGGTCGCGACCGGGAAGTTCGCGACCGAGCGCCTCGCCTCCCTGCACGGGAGCCTGGCCACCGCCGAGCGCCACGCCGAGGAGACCGTCCCCGCCGCCCGGCTCGGGCGGCCGGAGGAGTACGGCGAGCTGGTCGCCTTCCTCTGCTCCGAGCGGGCCGCCTACCTGACGGGCGCCGTGATCCCGCTCGACGGCGGGCTCACCCGCTCCCCCTGAGCGCCGGGCTAGCCGTCCTCGGTCGGGCCGAGCTCGCCTGGCCGCCGCGTCGAGGGCGCCCCGGTCTCGCCCCGCGCCGGCCGCAGCTCGCCGGCGCGCAGCTCGCGGCAGATCCGCCGGGTGAGCAGGAAGGTCGCTACCGGGGCGACGAGCAGCAGCCCCCGGAAGACCCAGAGCTGGCTCTCGTAGGGGAGCCCGGACTGGACGAACAGCCGGTCGGCGGCGCCGAACAGGAGCACCAGCGCGATCACCGAGAGGACCGCGAGGCCGAACGCGGTCCACGTGCCGGTCGGCGAGCCGGTGACGATCACGCTGAGCAGCGCCGACGTCGTCCACTCCTTCTGGGTGCCGAACCTGAACCGGAAGGTCGACGCGATCCCGGGCCGCGAGAACGAGCTCAGCTTCACCGCCGACGAGCCGGGCACCTACCGCGGTCTCTGCGCCGAGTTCTGCGGCCTGCAGCACGCCAAGATGGGCTTTTTGCTCGTCGCCGACGAGCCGGCCGACTTCGACGCCTGGCTGCAGGCGCAGGCGCAGCCCGCCGCGCGGCCGGCGAGCCAGTCGGCGCGGGCCGGGGAGCGCGTCTTCATGGACCGCGGCTGCGCCGCCTGCCACACGATCGCGGGAACCGGGGCGCGCGGCGAGGTCGGGCCCGACCTGACCCACCTGGCGAGCCGCCAGACGATCGCCGCGGCGTCGCTCGACAACGACCGCGGCGACCTCGGCGGCTGGATCCTCGACCCCCAGCACATCAAGCCGGGGGCGAAGATGCCCGGGACCGACCTGAGCGGCCCCGAGGTGCAGCGGCTGCTCGACTACCTTCAGGGGCTCAGGTAACGGCGTGGAGGCGAGCGCGCCCACCGCCCCCGCCGCGACGAGCACCGCCCCGGCGGCGGACCGCCTGCTGGCGCCGGTCTGGGAGCAGCCGCCGGGGATCGTCAGCTTCCTGACCAGCGTCGACCACAAGCGGATCGGCGTGCGCTACCTGATCACCGCGACCGCCTTCTTCCTGCTCGCGGGCATCGAGGCGCTGGCGATGCGCACGCAGCTCGCGGTGCCGGACGCCGGCGTGCTCGGCCCCGAGGCGTTCAACCAGCTCTTCTCGATGCACGGCGTGACGATGATCTTCCTCTTCGTCACGCCGATGCTGTCGGGCTTCGGCAACTACTTCGTGCCGCTGATGATCGGCGCCCGCGACATGGCGTTCCCGCGCCTCAACGCGCTCAGCTACTGGGTCTTCCTCGCCTCGGGGCTGTTCATCTACTCGAGCTTTCTCGCCGGCAGCGCGCCCAGCGCCGGCTGGTTCAACTACACGCCACTCTCCGACGCCACCTACTCGCCCGGAAGCGGGATCGACTTCTACAACCTGGGGCTGATCTTCCTCGCGATCTCGACCACGGCCGGGGCGGTCAACTTCATCGTCACGATCTTCAAGATGCGGGCGCCGGGGATGTCGATGAACCGGGTGCCGCTGTTCTGCTGGGGGGTGCTGGTGCAGGCCTTCGCGATCATCTTCGCGCTCCCCGCCCTGACCGCGGCGAACCTGCTGCTGGAGCTACAGCGCAGCTTCGGCTTCCACTTCTTCGATCCGGGGGCGGGCGGGGATCCGCTGCTCTGGCAGCACCTGTTCTGGATCTTCGGCCACCCCGACGTCTACATCATCTTCCTGCCCGCGGTGGGGATCGTCTCCTCGATCGTGCCGGCGCTCTCCGGGCGGCCGCTGGTCGGTCACTCGTGGGTGATCTTCGCGACCGTGGCCGTGGGGCTGCTCGGCTTCGGCGTCTGGGTCCATCACATGTTCGCCGTCGGCCTGCCGCAGGTGACGATCGCCGCCTTCGCCGGGGTCAGCCTGGCGATCACGATCCCGAGCGCGATCCAGATCTTCGCCTGGCTGGCGACGATGCTGCGCGGCCGCCCCCGATTGGCCACGCCGATGCTGTTCGTCGTCGGCTTCATCGCCGTCTTCGTGATCGGGGGCGTGACCGGGGTGATGTTCGCCGCGATCCCGTTCGACCAGCAGATCACCGACTCCTACTTCGTCGTCGCCCACTTCCACTACGTGCTCATGGGCGGCGCCGTGTTCCCGATCTTCGCCGCGATCCACTACTGGCTGCCGAAGATCTCCGGCCGGATGCTCGACGAGCGCCTCGGCAAGGTCAGCTTCTGGCTCATCTTCGTCGGCTTCAACGCGACCTTCTTCCCGATGCACATCGCGGGGCTGCTGGGCATGCCGCGGCGCATCTACACCTACGACGCGAGCCTCGGCTGGGACGGCTACAACCTGCTCTCGTCGATCGGCGCCGGGGTGCTCGCGGCCGGGGTGCTGGCGATCGTGGTGAACGTGATCCGCTCGCTCTACCGGGGCGAGCCCGCGGGCCCCGACCCCTGGCGGGCGAACACGCTCGAGTGGTCGACCCCCTCGCCGACCCCCGCCTACAACTTCGGCGTCGTGCCCAGGGTCGGCAGCCCGGACCCGAACTGGGACGCGGCCGATCGCGAGGCCGACCGGCTGCTCGCCGAGCGCGGCGAGCTGGCGCTCGACCACGAGCACCAGGCGATCGCCAGCAGCGAGGTCGAGGGCGAGCCGGTGCGGATCATGCAGATGCCGGAGCCCTCGATCTGGCCGCTGGCGGTGACGCTCTCGCTCGCCGTGCTGTTCGCCGGGCTGATCGCGCACGTGTACCTGTTCGCGGTGCTGGGCGGGCTCGCGGTGCTGGGCTCCATCGCGGGCTGGCACATCCCCCACCCGGAGCTGGAGGACCAGTGAGATGAGCGACGGCGCCGAGCTGAGCCGCTACATCGGCCACGCCGGTCCCGGGGTGGCGACGCCGGGGGCCTCGCGGCCGGTCGCCTGGTGGGGCATGGCGCTGCTGGTCGCGACCGAGGCGGCGCTGTTCGCGTGCCTGATCGCCGCCTACTTCTACCTGCGCTGGTACGGGGAGTCCGGGTGGCCGCCGAGCGGCGGCGATCCGGAGATCCTGCGGCCCGCCCTCTACACGCTGGCGCTGGTCCTCTCGGGCGGCACGCTGGCGCTGGCGCAGGTCGCGATCGCGCGCGGGCGCACGGGGGCTCTCCGCCTCGGCCTCGCCGCGACCCTAGCTCTCGGCCTCACCTTCCTGGGCCTTCAGGCCTGGGATCTGGTCGCGAAGACGAGCGAGATGACGCCGGCGACGGACGCCTACGCATCGCTCGTCTACACGCTGAGCGGGGCCCATGCCGCCCACGCGGTGATCGGGGTGCTGATCCTGGGCTGGGTGCTCGTGCGGGCCCTGCGCGGCGCCTACACGAGGGACGGCCACGTCGGGGTCTCGGTGCTCGCCCTCTACTGGCACTTCCTGGTCGTGCTCACGCTCGTCGTCTTCGCCGTCCTCGTCATCTCCCCGAGGCTCTGACGGTGGGCGGCTGAGATGGGACCGCTGCAGCAGCTCGCTACGGGCGACGGCTTCCGGGCCTGGTACGGGGCGCTGGGCGCGATCGGCGCCTGGGTGGTCCACTTCAGCGCCGTCTACTGGTGGATGGAGGGGGCCTGCGACAACGAGACGGCGACCGGGACGGTGGAGCCGGTGGTGCTCGGCCTCACGGCGCTGCTCGCCGGCGCCGGGGCGCTGGCCGGCGTGAGCGCGCTGCTCACCCTGCGGGCGGCGCGCTCGGGGCGGCTGCCGGACCCGCGGCAGCGGCTCGCCTTCATGGGGATGGCCGGGGCGGTGGCCGCGATCGTGTTCACGTTCGCGATCGTGCTCGAGGGGATCCAGGTCGCCTTCCTCGACGGGTGCGCGCCGGGATGAGGCCGCCGCTGCGCAACGGGTTGCTCGCCGCGGTCGCCCTGCTCGTGGTGGCGGTCGGGGGCGCGATCGTCCTCATCTCGGTGAACGCGGGCGGCGGCGGGCCGATCGTCGACGTCCCCGGTGGCGATCCGGACCGGGGCCGGGAGCTGGTCGGCTCCTACGGCTGCGGGTCCTGCCACACGATCCCCGGCATCGACAGCACCGACAAGTACATCGGCCCGCCGCTCGCGGACTTCGCGGAGCGCCGCTACATCGCCGGCGACGAGCCGAACCGCCCGGACGTGCTGATCCGCTGGATCGAGCATCCGCAGCGCGTCGAGCCGGGGACGGTGATGCCCGACCTCGGGGTGAGCCGCGCGGAGGCGCGCGACATCGCCGCCTTCCTCTACTCGGATCCCTGAGCGGCGGCCCCCGGCGGCCGGAGCCCCGCCGCCGCAGCGGCGCTGGATTTCCGGTGACCGGCCGCGGTGTCCCCCCTCGGGCCACCCGGGCGATTCGCGGCCCCCGTGGCAGCGATCCGGCGGCGCAGAGCCCCGCCCCAGCCCCCGCGCACCGCCCGGCGGGCACGCTCCGGCGACAGGGCGAGCCCGCGCGCGGCGGCGAGATCGATCAGCCCCTGAGCCTCCTCCCAACGACGCACGGCGCGGACCACGATCCAGGCGAGGAGCCCGAGGGTGACGAGGCTGGCCTCGGCGAGCATGATCCCGCCGGCGAGCTGCTGGTCGGCGAGGGGCGCGACGCCGGCCGCCCCGTCGGATCCCGCGTAGCGCGGGTAGAGGACCGTGCCCGAGAAGAGCAGCACGTTGGCGAGCCCCGCGCCCGCGACGCGCACGGCGAGCACGTAGGCGACCTCCCCGGCGCCCGTGAACCAGGCCGGCCGCGGCAGCGGGCCGAGCAGCGACATCCACATCAGGATGCCGAAGCCGAGGAAGCAGGCGTGCTCGAGGCCGTGCAGGGGGGAGCCGCCCTGGGCCGACTGGTAGAGGGCCGGCAGATGCCAGAGGTAGAGGTTCGCGACCCACAGCGGCAGCGCGACCAGCGGATGGGCGAGCGGCTCCAGGCGGCGGAGGAGGGGGTGGGCGAGAAGCGGTCGCAGGATCGGGCCCGTCAGGCCGGCGACGATCAGCAGCGCCGCGAGATCGCCGAGCAGCAGGTGCTGGACCATGTGGGCGGAGAGGCGCTCCTCGCCGAGCCCGGCGAGCGGGGTGAGGACGGCGGCCGCGACGAGCGCCAGCCCGGCCAGGAAGCTGAGCTGCCGGCCCGGCGGGACGGGATGCCCGCTGCGGGCCAGCGCGGCGGCGCGGCGACGGTAGGAGACGGCGGCGATCGCGAGCAGGGCGGCCGTCGCCGCCGACTCGAACGGCCCTCCGAGATGAGCGAGCGGGAGCTCCATCGCGCTCTCCGCCTGCTACCCGCAGGCGGCGTCGCTCAAGCCCCCCGCCGGTCGCTCAGGCGCGGGCCTTGGCGGGCTTGCCCGTCGCGCCGGGCAGCGGCGGCAGGCGCGGCAGGTCGGAGTCGCGCACCCGGAGCGATCCGCGGCTGCGCACGATGCCGATCCAGATCGCGCCGGCGAGGATCAGGCCGATGCTGAGCAGCTGCGCTTGGGTGAGCCCAAGCGCCACGTCGTCGTTGCGGCGGATGAACTCGATCAGAAAGCGCTCCAGGCCGGCGACGACGAGGTAGATCGCGAAGAGGATGCCGGGCCGGAAGCGGTCCCGCAGGCGCCAGAGGACGTAGGCGACCAGCCCCATCGCCAGGGTCTCGTAGACGGGGGTCGGATGGACCTTGTCGTCGATCGGCTCGGTCCCGTTCGGGTACGCCATCGCCCAGGGCCCGTCCCATTCCTTGCCGTAGTCGCCGTCGCCGGAGAGCTGGCAGCCGATCCGCCCGATCGCGTAGCCGAGGGCCAGGGGCGCGGCGGCGATGTCGAGCAGGGTGAGCCCGAGCAGCCCACGCCACTGGGCCCAGATCAGGACCGCGAGCGCGCCACCGATCGCGCCGCCGAACCAGACCAGGCCGGCGCCGCCGAACAGGTTGCCGATCAGGTCGTCGGAGACCGAGCTCCAGTTCTCGATCAGGAAGTCGATCCGCGCCCCCACCAGGCCGCCGATCAGGGCGGCGAACGCCATCTCGTAGGCCCAGTCCGGCGGCCGCCCGAGCTCCTTCAGCCGCCGCCCCACGAGCGCGCCGGCCGCGATGAAGCCGAGCCCGAACATGAGCCCGAACGTCTGCAACGTGACCGGCCCGATGTTGATCTCTGGATACATATGGATAGCCCCGGGGGGAGTTGAACCCCCTTTGCCAGGTTGAAAACCTGGAGTCTTAACCGTTAGACCACGGGGCCTCGAATCGACCAGTCTAAGCGGTGCGTGAACCGACGTTTTCCGTCCGGGCGATGAGTCACTCTGCCGAACACATGTTCGTACAGCCGAGCCACCCGTACCTTGCCGAACAGCACGCTGAAGCTCGGCAGCTTCGTCGAACGGGGATGCCCGTGAGGCAGATCGCCGCAAGGGTCGGCGCCTCGCAATCGTCCGTGAGCGTCTGGGTTCGGGATATCGAGCTCACCCCCGAGCAGCGCGCCGCGAACCTGCGCCGCGCGGGAGCGGTTCGGGGCGATGCCTGGCGCGCGACCAACAGGGCCCGCCGCGCCACCTACCAGGGGTCCGGGCGCGAGAAGGCCCGACGGAGTGAGGACCCACTCCACGTGGCCGGCTGCATGCTCTACTGGGCCGAGGGAGCGAAGAACCGGAATACCGCTCGCCTTGCCAATTCTGATCTTTCGATGCTGGCGTTCTTCAAGCGGTTCACCGACGTCTGCTTCGGTCTCAAGTCCAACCGGTACTCCTTCTCCATCAACGTCTATCTGGGCAACGGCCTTTCCATCCGGGACGTCGAGGATCACTGGCTAAGCGGGATGGAGCTACCTCGCTCCTGCCTGCGCAAGCACCAGATCAACCATCACCCCACATCGAGCAGCGGCCAGCGAGTCAACAAGCTCCCGTACGGGGTCGGCTGTCTCACGATCCTCAAGAGCACCGCGATCGTCCAGCACATCTACGGTGCAATCCAGGAGTACGCCGGATTCGAGGAGCCGCGCTGGCTCGATGGCCCGCCGCGGAAAGCCCGGTCGAGGAGCAAGAAGCCCTCGTAGCCCGCCCCCACCGCCGACCTTGCACTTATCGGGCGCATTTCCGGGGAAGTGCAAGGCTGGCGGGATCAGCGGCGGCGGCGCAGGGGCTCGGCGTGCTCGGACGAAGCCGCTGCTTCGTCGGTCTGCTCGGGGGCGGCGGCGCGGCAAAGCGGCGCCGGGGTGGCGAGGATGCGCACCTTCAATTAGACCCGCACCTTGCGGCGCTTGCCGGCCTTCACCACCTCGGCGTCGTGTAGATCTCACCACCGACACAGGTGATCGGCCGGTTGATCCGATTCACGGCCGGCCGCTGTTGTTCTTGACCCGCGGATCGCCCGGCAGCCGGACGCGGGCCGCCAAGGCCCGCGGGCGGGATCAGCCGACGAGCAGCTCGAGCAGGGCCTTCTGGGCGTGGAGGCGGTTCTCGGCCTGGTCGAAGACGGCCGAGCTGGGGCCGTAGAGAACGTCGGCGGTGATCTCCTCGCCAGGGTGGGCGGGCAGGCAGTGCAGGACGATCGCGCGGTCGGCCGCCGCGGCGAGCAGCTCGGAGTCGATCCGGTAGGGGGCGAGGGCGGCGCGGCGCTCGTCCGCCTCCTCCTCGTCCCCCATGCTGACCCAGACGTCGGCGTAGATCGCGTCGGCGCCGGCGACCGCCTCGCGCGGATCGGCGATCAGCTCCGCGCCGGCACCGTCCTCGAGCTCGTAGCCGGGCGGCGAGGAGACGACGACCTCGACCCCGGCCATCGCGCCGAGCAGGGCGAGCGAGCGGGCGACGTTGTTGCCGTCCCCGACGTAGGCGACGCGCAGACCCTCGAGCGCGCCGAAGCGCTCGCGCAGGGTCAGCAGATCGGCGAGCGCCTGGCAGGGATGGTGCAGCGGCGTGAGCGCGTTGACGACCGGTACGCCGGCGGCCTCCGCCAGCTCGGCGACGTGCTCGTGGGAGCCGGAGCGGATCGCGATCCCGTGCACGTAGCGGGAGAGGACGCGGCCGACGTCCCCGAACGACTCCCCGCGGCTGGTCTGCATCTCCTCCCCGCGCAACACGAGCGGCGTCCCGCCGAGCTCCGCGATCCCGACCTCGAACGACACCCGGGTCCTGGTCGAGGGCTTCTCGAAGATCAGCGCGACCGTCCGGCCGGCGAGCGCGCCGGCCCCCGCGGCGGGCCGCTCCGCCTTGAGCACGGCGGCGCGCTCGAGCAGCCCCTCGAGGCGATCGCCCAGCTCGGCTCCGGTCAGCAGGTCAAAGCTCATGGGAGGCGCGGCACGTTACTCCGGCCTCCGTGATCGCGCAGCCGGGAGGGAGGAAACGACCTCCACGCCCGCCCCGGCCGGCTACTGGGGAGGCTGGGGCTGGTATCCCGACGCGACCCTCCCCAGTAGGGGCAGACGCGCCTGCGCAGCTCCTGATCGGTGCGGGATTCGCACACGGAACGCCAGGAGTGCCGATAATCGGTGCCCTTGCGCCTCCGGGTTCTCACCTGGAACCTCTTTCACGGCCGCGACGCGCCGCCGGAGCGCGAGCTGCTCACGTGGCGCTCGCGCCTGCTCGGGCGCACCGAGCGCGGCCCCGCACACGCGCAGGTCAACCGCGACCTGCAAGCCGAGTTCACGGCGCTGCTCAGCGGGGCGGACTGGGATGTCGCGCTGCTTCAGGAGTGCCCGCCGCGCTGGGCCGATGAGCTCGCCGTCGCCTGCGATGCGTCCGCGCACCTGGCGCTGACGAGCCGCAACCTGCCACCGCCCGCCGCCGCCGCGCAGGGCTGGCTCGCGCGCCGTAACCCCGACCTGATCGCGTCCTGGGAAGGCGGATCGAACCTGACGTTGATCCGCATCGGCGAGGGGCAGATCGCCGCCCGCCGCGCAGTGATCCTGACTCAGCGCCCCGAGCGCCGCGTGCTCGCGCTGACTCGGCTGCGCTCCGGTCTCTGCATCGGCAACCTGCACGCCTCGACGGCGGATCCGCGGGCGCGATCGGACGTGCGGGCGTCGGCGCGGGCGCTGGACGACTGTGCGCAACGCACGTCCGGGACCGGGACCGAGGGCCCCGGCGCCGCGAGCAGCAGGCACGCCGCGGACGGAGCGGGCTCCCCAACGACGCCGGTGATCCTCGGCGGCGATTTCAATCTGCGGCCGGAGACCGCGGGTGACGCGTTCGCGCGGCTCGAGCGCGAACACCGGCTCGCCGCGCCGACCGGCCCGCGGTCGCTCGACCACCTACTCGCCCGCGGGCTCGAGGTCCTCAGGCCGCCTGAGCCCTGGCCGGCGGAGCGCCGCGAGGTGCCCGAGCCGGATCCGCCACGCGGAGCTCCGGCGCTGCCGATCCGGCTCTCCGACCACGCTCCCGTTGAGGCGACTTTCCACCTTCCCGGGCTCGGCGACGACGACGTTCCGTAGCCCACCCGTCGCCGCTCCGAGCGTCGCCGCCCGGACAGGGAAATGCGACGCCGGGGCTGTGATAATCCGGCGCTCACCAACTTTTCCGGAGGGACGGCAATGGCCGACGAGACACCGAAGCGCGGCTCCGCGAGCAGCGCGAAGAAGAAGACCACGGCCGCCAAGAAGGGCGGAACCACCGCGAAGGGTGGCGGCGCCAAGAAGGCCCCCGCGAAGGCGAGCACGACCAAGAAGGCGCCCGCGAAGAAGGCGGCCGCGAAGAAGGCGCCCGCGAAGAAGCCGGGCACCAAGAAGGGGACGACCCGGAAGGCTGCCGCCAAGAAGGCCCCGGCGAAGAAGACCGGCGCGACGAGCAAGGCGGCGAACAAGCCCAGGGCGAAGAAGGCGGCCGCCGGAGCGAAGCGGGGCGCCACGGCCTCGTCCTCCGGTCGCAGCGCGAAGTCCGCGGCCGGCAGCGGGGCCGCGAAGCGGGGCGCTGCGAGCAAGGCCGGCGCGACGCCGAGCCGCGGCGGCGCGCGCAAGCCGGGGCCCAGGGCCGGCTCCCGGCGCACGGCCGCCAAGGGTTCGGGACCGCGCGCGACCGCGGCGCGGGCCGCGGGGCGGGCCGAGGAGAGCGTCGAGGCCTTCCGCGAGGCGCTGGAGCGCAGCGTCACCCTGAGTCGCGAGCGGATCCAGGAGGCCGTCGACGAGGCGGTCGAGCGCGGCCGGATGTCGCGCAAGGACGCCAACGACCTGGTCGGCAACCTCGTCTCCCGGGGGCGCAAGCAGACCGAAGAGCTGCTCCGCGACCTGGAGCGGCTGATCGGCCAGGCCACCGGCGAGGTCCAGGGCCGGGTCGAGAAGGTCCGCAAGCGGGTCGGCTCGAAGCTCGGCTGAGCGCGGCTGCGAACATGGCCGGGTGAGCTCAGAGCACCCGAACGAGGAGACCCCGCGGACGCCGGGCGGCGCGCCCGCGACCGCACAGAAGCGCGCCCCCCGGCCGCGCCGCGGCGACGAGCTCGAGCTGCGCATCGACGCGCTCGCCCAGGGCGGCCGCGGCGTCGCCCGCACGGAGTCCGGGTTCGTGGTCTTCGTCCCCGGCGGGCTGCCCGGGGACCGGGTCCGCGCCCGGGTCGGCAAGTCGAAGCGCTCCTGGGCGGAGGGGCGCCTCGTCGAGCTGCTCGAGGCCGCCCCCGAGCGCATCGCCGATCGCTGCGTGCACGGCGGGGAGCCCTGCCCGGGCGCCGCCTGGCAGGGCCTCCCCTACGAGCTGCAGCTCCGCCACAAGCAGGAGCAGGTGCGCGAGGCGCTGGAGCGGATCGGCGAGTTCGAGGACCCCGCTATCGAGCCGATCGTCCCCGCCGTCGAGCAGTGGCGCTACCGCAACAAGCTCGAGTACTCCTTCGGCGCCCGCGATGAGGGCTCCGACGGCGGCGGGGCGGCCGGCCCGGCGCTCGGCTTCCACGCCCGCGGCCGCTGGGACCGGGTCGTCGACGTCGACGACTGCCACCTCGCCTCCGAGGCCAACAACGCCGCCCGCAACGCGGTCCGGGCCTGGGCGGCGGAGGCCGGGCTCGCTCCCTACGACCCCGACGCCGGGACCGGCGCGCTGCGCAACCTGATCGTCCGCGAGGGCCGGCGCACGGGCCAGATCCAGACCCGCCTCGTCACCGCGGCCGCCGAGCTGCCCCGTCCCCCGGTTGACCTGCACACGGTCATCGACGGGCCCAGCGGCGGGACCGACGGGCCGACCGGCGCGCTCGGCGCCGAGTACCTCCGCGAGCGGCTCGGAGAGCTCGAGCTGCGCGTCTCGCCGACCGCCTTCCTGCAGACCAACACCGAGACGGCCGAGCTCCTCTACGCGGCCGCCCGCGAGCTCGCCGCCCTCGGGCCCGATGACCGCCTCTTCGACCTCTACTGCGGGATCGGGACGATCGGCCTCAGCATGGCGCCCGACGCGGGCGAGGTCTGGGGCCTGGAGACGATTCCCGCCGCGGTCGCCGACGCGGAGGCGAACGCGGAGCTGAACGGGATCGGTAACGCCCGCTTCCGGCACGCCGACGCCCGGCTCGGCATCCGGCCCCTGCTCGAGGAGGCCGGGCGGCCCGACGTGGTCGTCGTCGACCCGCCGCGCGCGGGTCTCTCGGCGAAGATCGTCCGGCGCCTGCTCGAGTGCGAGGCGCGGCGCATCGTCTACGTCTCCTGCAACCCGACGACGCTGGCCCCCAACGCGCGCCAGATCGTCGACGCCGGCTATAGGCTCAGCCGCGTGCAACCAGTCGACATGTTCCCCCAGACCCCGCACATCGAGTGCGTCGCGCTGCTCGAACGCGCGGCGGACGGGAAGGGTCTTTCGTGAGCCCCGGGCGGGGATTCGGCGTCGCCGCCGGCCTCGACCCCGAGGTCGCGACGCCGCTGGCGCGCCGCTGCGCGGAGCTCGGCTACTCGTCGATGTGGTCCAACGACCACCCCGCCGCCGGCGGCCTGGAGACGCTCGCCGCCTTCGCCGAGGGCACTGACGCGCTCGAGCTCGGCGTCGCCGTGTTCGCCCTGGATCGCAACGAGCCGCGCAAGATCGACGCCGAGATCGAGGCGCTCGGGCTGGACCGCTCGCGGCTTCTGATCGGGGTCGGAGCGGGCTTCTCGAAGCGACCGCTGAGCGCGATGCGCGCCGCTCACGACGAGCTGCGCGAGACGATCGGCGGCGTGCGGCTGATCCTCGCCGCGATGGGGCCGAAGATGTGCGCGCTGGCCGGCGCCCGCTACGACGGCGTCTTCTTCAACTGGATGACGCCCGCCTTCGCCGCCCGCGCCCGCAAGCGGGTCGAGGAGGGCGCCGCCGAGGCGGAGCGCGAGACGCCTCCCGTCTACGGCTACGTCCGCACCTCGGTCGGCGCCGACGCCGAGACCCGCCTCGCCAAGGAGGAGGGCTTCTACCGCGACCTGCACGACGGCTACCGCAACCACTTCGAGCGCCTCGGCGAGCCGCCCGGCACGGTCGGCGTCGCCGCCGAGCAGCCCGAGTCCGCCGACGCCGCCCTGGCCGCCTACACCGCCCTCGACACGGTCGTCGTCCGCGGCCTGGCCAGCGCCAGGCTGGAGGCGATGGACCGCGTGGCCACCGCCGCCGCCCCGCAGCGCTGAGCCGCACTCCGCGCCCCAGCCGACTGATTCCAGATCAAAACGCCCGCCCACCCTGGCATGGCGTTACACCGGGATTCCGGCATTTCCTGACCCAGCGGGAGATCCACCCGCGCGCCCGATCGCGCTGGCATGGCCTTGCGCCGGAATCTCGGCATTCTCCGGCCCGGCGAGAGATCCACCCACGCCCGAACACGCTGGCATGGACTTGTGCCGGGATTCCGGCACTTCCCGACCCAGCGGGCTGATACTGGGAGTCAATCGTCTAGAGCCGAACCGGCGCGTGAGGCTGCGCTCCCTTGTTACGTTCGAAGGCGTCGGCTGCCGAACGCGCCGACCGTCCAAAGCAGGGAGGTCATGCGAATCGTGTACTTGAACAGGCTGCTCGCGTCGTGGGGGCGCGTTCACCCTCTTCTCTGCGCAGGGCTTCTGCTCACGGGGCTGGTCATCGCGTGTATCACGGTCTCGACCGAGAACGCTCGGGGCGCGACGGACCCGCCGGATTCCAGGGGGTGCGAAGTACAAGACATGCAGTCACTTAACGCCGCCGAATCCGCCCGCGCAGGCGAGTGGATCGAGAGTCACCAGAAGGGCTTCCGCGCGGCCGAGAGGACGCTCGACGCGAGCGTCGCGGACGACGAAGGCGGACCACTGACACGCGTCCGTGCCGGAGTGATCGGAGTCGCCCTCGATCCCGCCAACGAGGAGCTGCGGGTCGCCGTGGATCCTTCGATCGCTGATACGGATCGCCTTCAGGTTGCTCTGGATACCGCGGTCGGAGCGGTAGCGAACGAGCCCACCCTGCAAGTACGCGTCGCGCCTGGGTGCCACAGCGTTCAAGCGGTCGAGGATGCATACGCCTACGCGACCTCCGATGAGTGGAGAAGCCCCGGTGATGACGCCCCAGCGGCGATCGGTGTGAACGCCGCAAGCTCGATCATCCAGGTGCAACTCGGCGATTCGACATCAGCGTTGTCTCGCGCGGCGCTGGAAGCATCCGGGTATCCCGCGCTCTCCGCCGTAGACGCCGGTGGCCTGGAGCTGTGGGGGACGTCGAGCGATGCGCCACCGCACGTCACGGTTCAAGCAATCGTGAACCATCTTGGGATCACTCAAATTGGTGCATAGCTTCAGAGCGCCCTTCAATGTCGTACTGGCGTGCGCGCTCGCGGTCGTCCTCGTCGGGTCGATCGGCTGTGCCGGCGAGGCGACGGATGAGGGGTCAGAATTTCCGAATCCCGCATTCAGCCAAGGCGAGCTGATTCTGCAACCCGCCGCCAACGTAGCCCCGGGCGATCGGATCCGGGTGACTGTGAAGAACGACAGCCGGAGGACGCTCCATTACGGCCTTGGGTACGAGCTCTACCGGAGCGACTCCGGCCGGTGGGCCAAGGTCGACGTAGCGCCGGATCAGGCCGGAGGCCCCTGGATCGAGCTCAGCGCGAAGGGCGGTGAGACGGCGGGCCCGGAGTACGGCGAAGGTCTCCGGGACGCGTTTTCAGTTCCCTCCGAATTCACGCCCGGCGACTACCTGCTGGCCAGGCCCCTGAGCAAGGGGCCGGGCGCTGGGGAAACGCTCTACGGGCACTTCTCGGTCTCCACCGATTCCGCCGATAGCTGATCGCCCCTACGAGCCACTCGGGACGGCGAAGCCCTTGTCCGGGTTCCCGTCCATGCCCTTGAGGAGGCCGTGGCGGAGTCGACGACCTCGAACTCACCGGTGTACTCGTTGAAGGCCAGCGTCTTGTCGTCGGGCAGGTTTCGCTCGGCCTCGCGGGCGTTGGCCTGCGACGGCCCCTCGATGGGCGAGTCGAGATCCGTCTTCAGGGTCTCCCCGCCCGGGCAGACGATCGGCTCCCCATCTCGCCCGAGGATCTCGTTGCTCTTGGAAGC
>CAZARJ010000006.1:0-7129 GCA_964487515.1 uncultured Conexibacteraceae bacterium
GGCTCAAGCCTCGCCGTGCAGCGTGGCCACGATCGTGCGGGCGCCGCCCCGGTCGCGGTGCTCGCACAGGTAGATCCCCTGCCACGTGCCGAGCAGCAGGCGGCCCGATCCGACGGGCAGGGTCAGCGACGGGCCGATCAGGACCGCTTTGACGTGTGCGGGCATGTCGTCGGGGCCTTCGAGCGTGTGGGTCCAGCGGCTCGCGTCCTCGGGCACGGCGTCGGTGAACCAGCTCTCCAGATCGCGCCGCACGTCGCCGCTCGCGTTCTCGTTCAGGGCGAGCGATGCGGAGGTGTGCATCAGATGCAGGTGAAGGAGCCCCACCCCGACGTCCGCCAGCTCCGGGAGGCTCCCTGCGATCTCGTCCCCGATCAGGTGAAAGCCGCGTGAGCGAGGTTCGAGCTGGATCTGCCGTTGATGCCACATCGGACAGCCCAGATTGTGGCCCATGCGAGCGGGTCTTTTGCCGGAACGGACGGAGTGTGAGCTGCGGCACTGCCGCGCTGTAGGGTCCGCCCGGTGGAGAGTGCCTCGATGACTGGCGGCGCCGACGACCATGCCCAGATGGCCGTACGGGTGAGCGCCTTCGACGGCGATCCCGGCGTGCGGCCCAGCTGGCGCTCCTACGTCGCCTCCGCGGCCCCCTGGGAGCCGATTTCCGACGACGGGCTCGAGCGCTTCCCCGAAGGCAAGCCGCTCACTTAGGTGGCTACGTTCGCCCTGATTCCCGGTGCCTGGCATGGCGCTTGGTGCTGGGAGCGCGTCGGCGGCATCCTCGCCGAGGCCGGTCACCGGGTCGTCGCGGTCGACCTTCCCTGCGAGGACACCTCGCTTGGCTGCGCCGCCTACCGCGACGTCGTCGTCGCCGCGATCGGGGACCCCGGCGACGGGGAGCTCGTCGTCGTCGCCCACTCCGCCGGAGGGCTCACGGCGCCGCTCGTCGCCACGGCGGTCCCGGTCGCGAGGCTGGTGTTCCTCTCGGTGCTCCTGCCACTGCCGGGCTCGAGCTTCTTCGAGCAGAACGAGCGCGAGTCGATCCTGCTGCCCGACTACCAGGCCGGAATCGAGGTGAACGAAGCGGGCTGCCGGTACTGGGCCGACCGCGACCTATGCGCCAGGACCATGTATGCGGGCTGCGCTCCGGCGGATGTCGAGTGGGCCTTCGAGCGGCTGCGGCCGCAGGCGTCGACCATGTACACGGAGCCAACCCCGCTCGAGGCGTGGCCGGATGTGCCGATCGCAGACATCCGCGGGGATCGCGATCAGCTCGTCTCACCCGCCTGGGCAGCCCGCGCGGTGCCGGATCGCCTCGGCGTCGACTCGAAAGTGATCGGCGGCGCCGGCCACTCGTCGCTGATCTCTCACCCGCGGGCCGTCGCCGACCTCCTGCTCGCGGCTGGGTAGCCGACACGTCAGCGGCGGCGGAAGCCGCGGTCCGGCCGCGGGTCGAGCGGGCTCGGCGGCAGGCCGGGCGGTGGGTCCTCCAGGTTGTAGTCCGGCGGCGCGATGTCGTTGGGCGCGTCGGGATGGAAGAGCGCGGCGAGCAACTGGGCCTGGCCGCGGCCGACGCCGAGCTCGCCCATGCCGCCGTTGTACATCCTGATCCCGGCGGCCTCGCAGTGCGCGTAGAGCCGGCTGAGCTCGCGCAGGCGACCGACGCGGCAGGGCTTGACGTTCACGATCTCCGGCTTGATCGGCGTCTCCCCGATCGAGGCCACGCTCACGATCGGCGCGTCGTAGGAGATCCGGTCGGCGAACGGGGCAAGCATCTCGAGCACCGCCGGCAGATCGTGCGGGTCCTCGAAGAAGACCATTGACGAGCCGAACGTGGCCAGCGTGCGCTCGTACATCGCCAGCAGCGCCGCCTCGTCCTCGACCTCGAGGCCGTACTGGCCCTTGAAGTCGATCGTCGCGATGCCCTCGACTGCCGCGACGCGGTCCATGATCTCCTGCGTCCACGATGGCGTCACATCGAGCTTGAATCCCACCGTCGGATGCAGCGCCCGCCGGCCGGCGACCTTGTCGATGTCCGGCGGGTCGCCGAGCCCGAACGAGTTCACGAACGTCACCGGCCTCGGCGTGCGGCCGAGGACCTCGGGGAGGCTCGTGCCCGACTGCCGCAGCGCCAGATCGAGCGCCGCGGACTCGAACGTCCAGCGCCGCCAGTTGCGCTGCATCTCGTGCTCGGGCGGCTCGGCCCAGACGTCGATCGCGTCGACGTGGGCGAGGAAGTCGGCGAGCCGCGGCCACTCGCCCCGCACGGGGAAGTCGCCCGAGCGCAGGGCCTCCTGGTCGTCCGCCCGGCCGACCTGCTCGCCGATCCCCTCCTCGCCGCGGCCGCGGAGCCTCAGCTGCGTCGTCGAGTGGTCCTCGAGGGCCGTCGGGCCACTCGGGGTGAGCGTCTCGAGCGCGGATGACTCGATCGTGATCGGCAGGTCTTCGACGGCGGCCCAGAGGTCGGTCATGGGCGGAACCTCAGAGGCTGAAGTTCTCGGTGCAGTCGCCCTTGCCCGAGTCGGTCGTGTCGGCGACCTCGCGGAGGAAGAACGGGCTGGGGGCGATCGCCGCGCCGGACGGGCCTGCGGCGATCGGATCGGTCCCCGGGGTGAAGGGGGCCGAGAAGAGCCGGGGGCCGAGGACCTGCGCGTCGGAGGAGTCGATGTGGACGCTGCGCAGGCGGTTCTCATCCGGCTTCAGGTAGTTGCCTCCGGGGCCGATCTCCTGGAGCTTCGTCCAGGCCAGGTAGGTGGTCGGGTCGTCGGCGGAGCCCCCCGTGTCGCAGGCCTTCGCGTCCGCCGAAAGCATCCTGGGCAGCATGTAGCGAAGCGCGCTGACGCGCTGCTGGAAGATGATCGCCTGGTAGGTCTGGTGCTCGAAGTTGATCTGCTGCTCCAGATCCCAGCTGCCGTCGGTGACCTTGGCGGCCGCGTCAGAGAGCTTGGTCGGGTCGCTGGTGATCAGCGCCTCGGTCTCCGCCGTGCGCGCGGTCGTGTAGCCGAAGGAGCTCTGGATGTAGGTGAAGAGGTTGCCGACTGTGATCAGCGACGGCGCGACCTTGTCGGAGCTCTCCCCGACCCCCGACGCGTTGCTCGCCAGCCCGAGCGAGTCGCCGCCCAGCATCAGGGCGTCCCCGATCACGGTGCCGCCGAAGATGCTCGCGCCGCCCGTCTCGGGCGCCAGCACGTAGTCGGCGATCGCCGTCGCGCCGCTGAACATGTCGCCCAGCACCTCGGCGGCCGCCCCGCTGATCCCGAGGAACTTGTTGCGTCCCGCGAGCTTGCGGTCCCGCTTGTCCTCGAGGAAGCCGAGATATGTGTCGGAGCCGCTGAGCAGGTCGAGCGTGGAGTCGGAGGCCAGCTTCGGGAAGACCTGGTTGAGGAGCACGCCGAAAAGCTTCCCGTGCACGAGCTCGAGCTTGGACAGCTCGCCGCAGACGTCCGTTCGGAGTGCGTCGAGCTGAGCCTGGGTGTAGTGGGCCCCTGAATCGGCGGGGACGCTGCCGCCCGAGCACTTCAGGGCGGAGCTCGCCTTGCCAAGGTTGTCGAGCAGCTCCTGGTTCGCGTAGTTGACGCGCACGCCCACCGGGACGCCGCAGCTCGGGCCCGGGGTGCAGAGCACTCCTGCTGCCGTGAGCAGACCGAACAGCTTGCGCTCCGCCGCCCGATACTGGGCCTCGGTGCCCGAGGGGCTCGACGGGTACGAGTAGGCGACCGGCGCCCGCGTCGCGAGCGCCTGCATCGGCTGCTCGATCTTGTCGTCGGTGCGGGTCGCGACCGGCTCCCAGCGCGCGCGGTGGTTGCGACGAAGCATGCCCGTGAGCGTCGGCGAGCTGACCTCCAGCTGCCCTCCGCTGGGCGTCTCGGCGGTGATCGCGTCCGTGCCCTCGACCGGAGCGACCCCGAGGCCGCCGAAGAAGATGTACTGGTTGCCGCCGTAGCCGCGGTCGGGGAAGCTGAGGCTGCGGATGAAGGCGTCCCGGTTGGCGCCGATCGAGGTCAGCGCCTTCAGGATCGCCGCCATGTCGACGCGCGTGTTCTCCCACGCGGTGATCGCGTCCATCTTGAAGAGCACCAGCTTGTCGTCGTCGCCCACGTACTCCTCGAGCAGGTTGCGGACGGGGGTGATCGCACCGTTCTCCCCGCCCGAGCTCCCGCCCGCCGCGGCGACGGTGGACAGGTCGTAGGCGTCGAGGATCGTCACCTGCATCCCGTCGGCGGCGCTCATCGCCTGGTCGATCGCGTTGCTCGGCGTCGCGCCCGCGGCCGGGTTGATGCCGGTGACCCTCGTCTGGCCGTTTGCCGCGCCGAACCGGAACAGCCGGTAGTCAGGTTGCTCGAAGACGAGCGTCCCGGTCAGCGACTTGGACAGCCCGGTCAGGCGGAGGCGGCCGGAGAGGCGGCCGGAGGCGGTGTTGATGGTGGCTGAGCCGCTGATCGACCCCGGCGTGCCGACGTAGGCGAAGGGCTCCCCGCAGACCAGGGATTCCGCGGCCTCTCCCAGGTCGTCGTTGTCGATCCCGAGCCCGCCCAGGTTGGATGCCAGATTCTCGATTCCGGAGATCGTGCACCAGCTTGTCTCGCCGGATGCGTCGCCGAGGATCATCACGATCGTGTTTGGATCCCCGTAGTCGCCGAGCGCACCGATGAAATCCTCGATATCGCGGGTTCCCGTGCCGCGAACCTGCGAGGTGCCCTTCACGGCGCCGGTCGCCGAGTCGATCGCGGCGAGGAGGATGCTCCCGGTCGAGGTCGCGAGGTGGATCGTGGAGCCGCCCAGCCCGATTCCCTGCGAGGGATCGAGGGTGAGCGGAATCCCGTAGGGCGAGATCGGCGCCTGGGCGGTGACGTCGGTCACGAGGCTGCCGGAGGAGGACGCGCGTGCGATTCGCCGGCCGCCTTCGCCGCGTCGCTTGCCTGAGCGCTTGCGGCTCGCCGTGAGCTGGACCGAGTAGTGGCCCGGGCGATCGACCCGGAGGCGTGCAACGCGTCGCCGCGCGCCGAGCAGCTTCGCCTGCGATCCCTTTGGGCGGTCGACGATCCGCCAGCGATGGTTGAGCCGACTCCGGCGGGCATAGGACGGCCCCGCATCGAGCCGCACCACGTTTCCCACCCGGACCGAGTCCGGCGCCCGGACTCCCGGGATCACGGCCCGGCGGTTGAGGCGGAAGATCTTGCGCTCGATATCGCCCCGTCCACCGCGGCCGTTGGCCGCGACTCGGAGCACGTTGCGGCCCGGTCGCAGGCCCTCGGTACGGGTCAGTCGCAGCCGTCGCACTCCCAGCCCGGTTGAGATCGCCCGATCCTCGATCCGCCGGCCGTTCAGGGTTGCGCGGAGCCAGACCCGGTGCCGGCGGGTGCGGATCACCGCTTCGACCGGGGCGCGGCCGGAATCCCGCCGCAGGCGCAGGCGGAGAAAGCCCGGATGGCGCCGGACGGCCTGCAGCAGGACGGTGTCACCGTCGGTCCGGCTCCCCGCCCGGGCCGCGAAGGTGACGTCCTTCGGCCGGCCGCGCAGCAGCCGGCGGGGGAGAAGCCCGGCCACGATCCGGCCGTTGGGGCGGCGCTCGACGCGGCGCAGGTGGACCCTCCCGGTCACGTCCCGGCCGCCGACGCGGACCCGCAGGCCGGCGCCGCGCCGGACGGCGACGCGCACGGGCTGCCCGGAGGGGAACACCCCCTGCCCCTGGGTCGGCTCGATCACGCGCAGGAGCCTCTCGGCGTCCCGGGCCGCCCCGGCGGCGGGCGCGGCGAGCGCCACGAGCAGAAGCGCCGAGGCGAGCGAGGCCGCCAGCGCGAGCGGAAGCCGGAACGTGCCCTCGGGCATCCGTTCCCGCCTCTCTGATCCCCGTATTGGTCGCTCCCTGAACCGGACGATGACCGCAATCGTTTCAGATGGGCCCCTGGCTTGTCGCCGGTCGGCCGTCTCGCCGGGCGCTCAGCGCCGGACCAGGAACCGGTTGATCGCGCGGGCCTTCGCCCTGGGGGCCTGGGCGAGGAAGCCGTGGCCGGCGACGCGGAAGCGGATGCCGGTCGAGCGCTTGATCCTCCGCAGGAGGATCCCGGCGTTTCCCGGCGGGACGACGAGGTCCCTCGATCCGTGGGCGACCAGCGTCCGGGCCCTGATCCTGCGCAGCCCGCGATAGGTGCCGCGGCCGGGGCCGAACCAGCGGCGGTCGTTCACCCGGGTCTGCTGCCGCATCGTCCGCTCGGGGATCCTGAAGTCATCGGGGACCAGGCCCGGCTGGGACGCGATCGCCTGATACCAGGCCTGCCCGGCGGCGAGCCGCGACTTCGGGAAGAGGATCGGCAGGAGATCGTCGGGATCGGTCGCCGTGGTCAGGATCTCGGTCACCCAGGGCGCCGCCTGAACCGCCTGCGGGGACCCGGGGTCGGTGCCGGCCAGCACGAGCCGGCCGATCTGCCGGGGGCGGCGAATCGCCACGCGCTGGGCGATGTAGCCGCCCATCGACCAGCCCAGAACGTCGGGCCGGCGCAGGCCGAGCCTGCGGATCAGGCGCAGCGTGTCGATCGCCATCGTCCGCACCGTGAGCCCCTTCACGGGCCCGCGGGAGTTGCCCAGGCCGCGGTTGTCGAAGATCACCACCGGGCGGTTGCGCGCCAGCACCTCGACGAGCTGTGGCGGCCACTCGGCCATCGTCATCCCGTAGCCACAGATCAGCACCAGCCCCCGGCCTCCGGCATCCGGATTCGCGATCCGGTAGCCGATCTCCGCGCCGTTCACGTGCGCGTGCCCGACCGGGGGCAGGGGCGGGGGAGCGGCCAGGGCGGGAGCGGCCGGCAGGACGGCCGCGAGCATGCCGAGAAGGAGGGGACGAATCACCGCGGCCGCACCCTACCGACGGGGATCGGGGGCTGCCCTACGTGCCGGGCACTACGGATCGCGGGTGGAGCCCGTCCCGGGTCGATTGCGAGCCGGCCCGGCGCCGAGCCGCAGGCGGCACCGGCGGCGAGCCGCTCGCCGCCGGCCGCCGCGAGCGGGCCTCGGCCATGAGGTGGGCGTCATCTTGCGCCGCCGAGGGCCACTTTGTCGCCCACCTGCCGCTGTGCGCGGCGAGGTGGCAGCGATACGTGCCCTGAGAGGGCCACTTTCGCTGCCACCTGGCCTGCGG
>CAZARJ010000006.1:7229-28077 GCA_964487515.1 uncultured Conexibacteraceae bacterium
GCCTGCGGGCCCCGGCTTCAGGCCGCCGCGACGAGGCGGTCCGTGAAGCCCACCATCGCCCGGGCGCCGGCGCGGCCGGGGTCGAGGTCGGGGTTGTAGATCACGACGCTCGCGCCCCGGCAGCGTGGATCGGCGACCGCCACGGCGGCGAGGCGGTCGAGCTCGCTCCATCCGAGCCCGCCCGGCTGCCGGTAGTCGACGGCCGGGAAGGTGGCGGTGGAGAGGACGTCGAGGTCGATGTGCAGCCAGAACGCGGTCGCGTCGAGACGCGCGAGCGCCCCCCGCATCGCGGCCTCCGGGTCCGCGCGCACGGCATCCGCGTCGGCGAAGGAGGCGATGCGATCGCGCAGGCTCGGCAGCCCGGCCGCGGCGATCTCGCCGGCGTCCCGGGGGCCGAGCTGCGTCAGGCGGCGCTCCTCGAGCAGGCGGGAGGAGGGGCCGAGCGGGGAGGGGAGGCCGGACACCCGCCCGAGGGCGATCGCGATCTCGCTGTCCGATCCCTCGCCCGTCGGCGAGCGCTCGGGCGGCCACGCGTCTTCGTGGCCGTCGAGCATCACCAGCCCCGCCCGCTCGCCGGCGTCGCGCAGGGCGGCCAGGGGACCGAGCAGGACCGGGCAGTCGCCCCCGACGAGGAGCGGCGCGGCTCCCCGGCCGAGGATCGCCGCGGTCCGCTCGCGCGTCTTCGCGACCAGCTCCGCCAGGTTGGGCTCGTTGAGGATCCCGCTCGGGCCGCGCTCGCCGGTCGGGGCCTGCAGCTCGATGTCGCCTCCGTCCCGCACCCCGCGCTCCGCCAGGCGCCCGGCCAGGCCGGCGCCCCGGAGGACCCCGATCGCAGCGGCGATCCCGCCGGGAGCGCTCATCGAGGTGTACGGCACGCCGACGAGCTCCCATTCCATGCATGCAGTCATAGCGCCGCCGCGGCGAGCCGGCAAGGGCAGTCGGTCGAGGAGAGGCCGGTAGCTTCACGTCCATGTCGCGCAGCTCCGGGGTGCATGAGGTGGGGGATCGCGAGCGCGTGCAGCGGCGCACCCTCGCGGTCGTCGTCTTCAGCCAGGTGCTCGGCGGGGCCGGGCTGGCGGCCGGGATCACGGTCGGTGCCCTGCTGGCCGAGGACATGCTCGGCGGCGACAGCCTCGCCGGGCTGCCGACCGCCCTGTTCACCCTCGGCTCGGCCCTCGCCGCGTTCCTGGTCGGGCGCCTCACCCAGAGCCGGGGGCGGCGAATCGGGCTCGGAGCCGGCTTCGCGACCGGGGGCCTGGGCGCGATCGGCGTCGTGCTCGCCGCCGTCGCCGGCAGCGTGCCGCTGCTGCTCGTCGCGCTGTTCGTCTACGGGGCGGGCACCGCGACCAACCTCCAGGCGCGCTACGCCGGGACCGACCTCGCGGCCCCGGCCCGCCGCGGGACGGCGATCAGCGTCGCGATGGTCTCCACCACCCTGGGCGCGGTGGCCGGGCCCAACCTCGTCGACCCGCTCGGCGAGCTGGCGACCTCGATCGGGGTGCCCGCGCTGGCCGGGCCGTTCCTGCTCGCCGCGGCCGCATATCTCGCCGCCGGCCTGGCCTTCTTCACGCTCCTGCGCCCCGATCCATACCTGCTCGCCCGCCGGCTCGCCCCCGAGCCTCCGGCCTCCGCTGATCCGGGCATCGCGCCCGCCGCGCCGCGCCCCGGGCGCGGCGCCTACGTGGGCGCGACGGTGATGGTGCTCACCCAGATCGCGATGGTCGCGATCATGACCATGACCCCGGTCCACATGCGGGCCCACCACCACGGGCTCGCGGCGGTCGGCCTCGTGATCGGCATCCACATCGGGGCCATGTATCTGCCCTCGCTCGTCACCGGCATGCTCGTGGACAAGATCGGCCGCTCGCCGATGGCCGTCGCCTCGGGAGCGACGCTGCTGCTCGCCGGCGTGACCGCCGCGGTCGCGCCGGGGGACTCCCTCGGCCTGCTCATCGTCGCCCTGACTCTGCTCGGGCTGGGGTGGAACTTCGGCCTGATCTCCGGCACCGCGCTCGTGGTCGACGCGACGGTGCCCGAGAACCGCGCCCGCACCCAGGGGGGAATCGACATGCTGATCGCCCTCGCCGGCGCCGGCGGAGGGGCGATGTCCGGCGTCGTGGTCTCCGCCGCCGGCTATCACGCGCTCTCGCTCGCGGGCGGCGTCCTCTCGCTGCTGCTGATTCCCGTCCTCATGTGGGCCCGGCGGCATCCCGCGCTCCGCGCGAGCTGAGGGGGCGCCCCCCGCGCGACGCGGGAGCGCGATCTCGGGCAGGATCGCGACGTGCGATTCAGCAGGGAGGAGCTCGAGGAATTCCGCGGGGAGGAGGTCGCCGATCTCGTCGGCCCGGGCCTGAAGCTGCTCTTCGTGGGAATCAACCCCGGCCTCTGGACGGCGGCGGTCCGGACCCACTTCGCGCATCCGACCAACCGCTTCTACCCGGCCCTGCTCGCCGCCGGGATCACCGAGTACGAGATCGACCGCGTCGGCGGAATGACCGATGCCGACCGCGCCTACCTGATCGCGCGCGGGGTCGGGATCACGAACCTGGTTCCGACCGCGACCGCGCGTGCCAGCGAGCTCTCCCGGGCGGACCTCCGGGCGGGCGGGGAGCGCCTCCGGAGCTTCGTGGCCGAGCACCGGCCGCGCGTCGTGGCGATCGCCGGCATCACCGCCTACCGGCACGCGTTCGACGAGGGGGCCGCGCTGCCCGGCCGGCAGCCGGAAGCCCTCGACGGCGATGCGCGCTGGGCGGGGGCGGCCATCTGGATCGTCCCCAACCCGAGCGGGCTGAACGCCCACGAGACGGTCGCCTCCCTCGCCGCCGCCTACGCCGCGCCGGCCGCGGAGGCCGGCATCGTGCCGGAGCGCTGAGGGGACAGCGCCGCCGGGCCCGCCGCTGCGGCGGTGCTAGATTGGATCGGCGGCAGGGAGGGCCGTGGGGCGCCGCGAGCCCAAGGGCCCTGGAGCAAGGAGCGGCTATGGAACTCGGATCGGCGATCGCCTCGGTCCTCGGAGGCCTGAGCGGCGCGATGGCCGACCTCGAGGCGCTCTACAAGGACGTGCACAGCCACCCCGAGCTGGCGATGCAGGAGCGGCGCACGGCGGCGTTGGCGGCGCGCGGGCTGGAGGCGTCCGGGTTCGCGGTCACCGAGGGAGTGGGCGGGACCGGGGTGGTGGGGGTGCTCGACAACGGCCCCGGCCCGGCGGTGATGCTGCGCGCCTGCAGACGATCGTCTCCAGGGAGGTCGCCCCGGCCGATTCGGTCGTGATCACGGTCGGCTCTCTTCAGGCGGGCACGAAGGAGAACGTGATCCCCGACGAGGCGGTGATCAAGCTCAACGTCCGGACCTTCGACCAGGACGTCCGGGCCCGCGTGCTCGCCGCGATCGAGCGGATCGTCAACGCCGAGGCGCGGGCGTCGGGAGCGCCCAGGGCGCCCGAGATCACGCAGCTCGACCGCTACGACGCGCTCCACAACGATGAGGCCGCGACCGCGCGCGTCCGCGAGGCGTTCACGGGCCATTTCGGCGCCGAGCGGGTCAGCCGGACCGGCATCCATCCGACCCTCGAGACCGGCGTGGAGGCGCTCGTGGCGGCGAGCTCCGCCTGGCTGTCGCGGTAGCCTGCCGGCGGCCGATGGCAGCCCTCCCCTCGCCGCTGGACGGGTTCGATCCCGATCTGATCCTCGTCCTCAACCTCTTCGGGACCTTCGTCTTCGGCCTCAGCGGCGGCATGGCCGCGGTGCGGGCGCGGTTCGACCTGTTCGGCGCGCTCGCGCTGGCCGTCGTCGTCGGGGTGACCGGCGGCATCGTCCGCGACCTGCTGATCGGCATCCCACCGGCGGCGTTCCGCGAGTCCGGCTACCTGGCGGCCGCGGGCGCCGCCGGGCTGGTGACGATCCTCGCCCACCCGGAGCTCGACCGCCTCCAGCGCCCGATCGACGTGCTCGACGCCGGCGGGCTCTCGCTGTTCTGCGTCACGGGATCGGCCGCCGCGCTCGTCCACGGCATCGGGCCCGCGGAGGCGGCGATCCTCGGCGCGATCACGGGGATCGGCGGCGGCATGCTGCGGGACATCCTCGTGGGCATGGTGCCGGCCGTCCTGCGCGCGGGGCTCTACGCGGTGCCGGCGCTGGTCGGGGCGGCGATCGTCGTCGCCGCCTACGAGGCGGGGGCCCGCTCGCCGCTGTTTCCGATCGTCGGCGCCCTGGTCTGCTTCTCGATCCGCATGGTGGGGCTGCGCTTCGGCGTCGGCCTGCCGCTCTCCAGCGACGTGGCGATCACCTCGGTGCGCCGAAGCCGCCGGCGCCGCGACGACGAGTGACGCCGGCGCCGAGCTTGCACCTATCGGCCCATCGCACCGGTTCAGGCAAGCTCGGTGGCCCGCCTCGGCGGCCGCGTGGCTAGCTCCGGCAGCTCCGCGGCAGGGTCACCCTCCGCGGGCGGAGCTTGAAGCGGTCCAGCCGGAACCACTCGTCGAGGCTCGGGTCGTAGAGGTTCTGGACGCCGAAGTGCAGGACCTTCCGGATCTTCGCCGGGTTGCGCCGGTCCACGTAGATGTCGGCGAGCGCGATCGGCAGGCGGACGAAGTTCCCGGGCGGGAGCGCCGGGAAGGTCCCGGTGACCCGCCAGTGGTTCACGCGGCGGCGCTTTCTGCCGCCGATCGTCTCCCGGCCGACGAAGCTCGCCCGCGCGAGCCAGGCGTTCATCGTCCGGCGGCTGAAGCTCCCCGGGATCGCCCCGCACGGCACCGCCTGCACCACGCCGGGCCAGCGGAAGGTGACCGTGTAGAGCTGCTTCGGCTCGCCGGGCCGGCCGTGGATCGCGTTCATGAACCAGATCGGATGGTTGCGGCCGCCGGCGACCATCTTGCTGTTGCCCCGGCTCCCGAAGTAGCGGAACGGGACGTTGATGCCGAGGTCGGGTACGAGATAGCGCCCCTTCGCGGTGAAGCTCTTCGGGATCCGGGGCGGCTCCGGGGAGGAGGCGCGAGCGGCGAGGGCGCCGGGGGCGAGGATGAGAGCGACGAGGACGGCTCCGGCGAGGGCTGTGCGCGCCCTGCTCATCGGGCGCGTCCCTTCGCGGAGCCGCAGCCGGCGATCTTGACCCTGGTCCGCGACCTGGCCTTCGCGGCGTTGGACGCGCCCGCCGTGGCGACGAGCCGCGGCGCGGCGACCGCCGCGCACCTGGCCGCGATCCGGAAGCGGACGACTGCCTTCCTCCGCGGCCCGAGCGAGCTCAGGCGCCGGCACCGCGACGTCGTGACGGCCCGCGCGGATCTCCCCGGCCTGCGCAGGCAGATCCGGATCCGGTCGGCGGAGCTGGAGCCGGTGTTCCGGACCCGGACCCGGAGCTGCCTGCGTCCGCCCGCGCGGACCCTGATCTCGGCCGCGCTCGTCGTCTTGAGGCGGGCGGCGCCGGGGTCGGGATACGGCGGCCCGGCATCGTGGAACTTCTGGATCCGGTCATTGCCGCTGTCGCCGACGTAGACGTTGCCCGCCGCGTCGGTCGCGATCCCCTGGGGGTTGCGGAGCTCACCCTCGCCGCGGCCCTGCTCGCCCCACCTCGTGATCAGCCTGCCGCGCGATCCGTACTTCTGGATGCTCTTGGTCCCGACCACGTAGACGCCGCCCCGCGGGCTCGCCGCGATGCCGAGCGGGTAGTCGGGCGGCCCGACGCCGCGCCCCGGCGTCCGCCACTCGCCCAGATACCTGCCGTTGGCGCGGAACCTCTGGATCCGGCTGTTGCCGCTGTCGGCGACGTAGACGTGGCCGGAGGGGTCAGTGGCGATGAAGGAGGGGGAGAGGAACTGACCCGCGCCGGAGCCGAACGAGCCCCACTGGTCGAGGTACTGGCCGTTCGCCCTGAACTTCTGGACCCGGTGGTTGCCGTAGTCGACCACGTAGACCCGACCCCGCCCGTCGGTCGCGATGCCCCATGGCGAGGCGAGCTCGCCGGGTCCCGAGCCCGAGGTGCCCCATTGGCCGAGATAGGTGCCGTCGGCGCTGAACTTCTGGATCCGGTCCAGCGAGTGGTCGCTGACGTAGACGGCGCCCGAGGGCCCGACGGCGATTCCCCCGGGTGCCTCGAATTGACCGTCGCCGGCGCCCGGGGCGCCCCAGCCGAGGAGGAAGTCGCCGCTCGGCGAGAAGGCCTGGATCCGGGGCTGGCGGCCGTCGAACGTGTCGCTGACGAAGACGGTCCCGGACCGGGTCGCCGCGAGGTCGACGGGGCCGCCGAACTGCCCCGGGCCCGAGCCGCCGCTGCCCCATTCGCCGACGTAGGTGACGGCGGCGGGCGCGGCCGCGGCGCCGGCCGATGCGGCAAGCGCACCGCAGGCGACAAGCGCCGTGAGAAGCCGAATCGTCTTGCGGTTCGCCGCGACCTCGATGCCTGCTCTATTGGCCGGATGCGGGGCTTGTCCTCCCGCGCGCCGCGGCCCGCGCCCCGCCGGGCCCCCGCGGGGGCCCGGCGCTCCCCCCATCGCGTCAGGATCATCGATCGGCGCGACTGACCCCGCGGATCACGAGCAGCTCCTCGTCCTCGGAGCCGGGCGCGAGCAGGCCGCGGTGCTCGAGCAGGTCGCGGCGCGCGGTGAGCAGCCGCCCCAGCGGTCCCCGCGCGCGGGCCACCACCTCGGCGCTGAGGCCGCCCTCGGCGAGCAGGTCGACGGTCCGATCCCCGTCGCAGACGTCCGAGTGGACGACGAGCAGCGAGCCGCCCGGCTTCAGATGGGCGGGAGCGGCGGCGCAGATCCGGTCGAGCAGCGCGCGGCCGTCGCGGCCGGCGTCCCACGCTCGCGCGCGGCCGCGTGCCGGAAGCCCGGCCCGGGCGGCGGGCACATAGGGCGGGTTGCTGACGATCAGGTCGAAGCGGCGGCCGGCGAGCGGAGCGAAGAGATCCCCCCTGCGGGCCCTGACCGAGACGCGGTTCAGGCGGGCGTTGATCCGCGCCGCCCACACTGCCCGCCGGGAGACATCGACGGCGGTGACGGCCCCCGCCCCCGCGCCGGCGGCCGCGACGGCGAGGATCCCGCTGCCGGTGCAGATGTCGGCCACCGAGTCTCCGGGCCGGACAAGCGCGCGCAGGCTCTCGGCGAGCAGCGCGCTGTCGCTGTGGGGCCGGAAGACGCCCGGCGGCGCGAGCAGGCGCATACCCGGCGGTTGCCCCGCTCGGGGGGTGTGGAAACGAGGTTTCCCCCCGGGGCCGGTCGGGCACCCGCCGACCGTGGACGCCAAGCGGCTGAGCGAGACCTTCGACGGCGTCGAGCCGTTCACGATCGGGATCGAGGAGGAGGTCATGCTGCTCGATCCCGCGACGCTCGATCTGGCCACCTGCGCGCCGGTCGTGCTGGAGCTCCTCGGAGGGCGGCGGACGGACGTCTCGTTCAAGCCCGAGCTCCCGGCGAGCCAGATTGAGCTGGTGACCGCTCCCCGCCGCTCCGTGCCGGCGGCGATCGGCGCGCTCGCGTTGGCGCGCGAGGCGCTGCTCGCCGCCGCCGGAGGCCTCGCCCGCCCCGCGGCCGCTGGCGCGCATCCCTTCAGCGCCGCCGAGGGGGCGCTGAGCGTGGGCGCGCACTACGAGCGCGCCGCCGGCGAGTACGGATGGGCGGCCCGCCGGCAGCTGATCTGCGCCCTCCAGGTCCACGTCGCGGTCGGGGGCGCCGAGCGGACTCTCGGCGTCTACAACGCGCTCCGCGCCGAGCTGCCGGCCCTGGCGGCGCTGGCGGCCAACGCCCCGCTCCACGAGGGCCGCGACACCGGGCTGCACTCGGCCCGGCCGTTGATCTCCGGCCTGCTGCCGCGGCAGGGCATCCCGCCGCCACTGGCGAGCTGGGAGGAGCTCGCCGACGCCCTGCGCTGGGGGGCTCGCGCAGGAGCCTTCTCCGAGCCCTCCTTCTGGTGGTGGGAGCTGCGCCCGCACCCCCGCTTCGGCACCCTCGAGGTGCGCGTTCCGGACGCGCAGACGACGATCGCCGACGCGGCGGCCGTGGCGGCGCTCGTGCATGCCCTGGTCGTGGATCTGGCGGAGCGCCACGACGCCGGCGGGCTCGGTCCGCCGGCGCCGAGCTGGCGGATCGCCGAGAACCGCTGGTTCGCCTGCCGGCACGGGACGGAGGGGACGCTCGCCGACCTGGACAGCGGAGAGCCGGTGCCGGCCCGCGAGCACCTGCGGGCCCTGATCGATCGCCTCGAGCCGGTCGCCGAGCGGATCGGCGCCGGGGAGCCCCTGCGGCGAGCGCGGGAGCTGGCGTCGCGCGGCGGCGCGTCGCGCCAGCGCCGGATCGCCGCCGAGCGCGGGCCCCGCGGGCTCGCGGAGTGGCTCGCCGACCGCTTCGGGGACGGCCTGGCGCGCGAGCGGGACGCCGACCGCTTCGCCGCCGGCCCGGCGCGCGGGCGGGGTTGTGCGGCGACGGCGCGGGTATCAGGGTGAGCATGAGAACGCTGCCGCCGCCCCGGGGCCCGATCACCGAGTCGCTCTTCGCGGGCCTCGCCGGCGCGCCCGGCGGCCGGATCGGGACGCCGCCGGCCGGAGCGCCCGGCAGCCCGCTCGACGACGACGACCTCCAGCTCGCCCTCTACTGCTGCTACGAGCTGCACTACGGCGGCCTGCCCGGCGTCGACGATCGCTGGGAGTGGGATCCGGGGCTGCTGGCGATGCGGGCCGAGCTCGAGCGCACCTTCGAGCAGGCGCTGCTCGAGCTGGTGGGTCCGCCGCCGGATGCCGCGCCGGCCGACGATATGGACCTGATCCTGCGCGCGATCGCCGACGCCGACGACGGCCCGTCGCTGTCGCGGTGGATCGAACGCCGGGCCGGGATCGAGCAGGTCCGCGAGTTCCTCATCCACCGCTCCGCGTATCAGCTCAAGGAGGCAGATCCGCACTCCTGGGCGCTGCCGCGCCTGCGGGGCGGGCCCAAGGCCGCGCTCGTCGAGATCCAGGCCGACGAGTACGGGGGCGGCCGCGCGGAGCGGATCCACGCGGCGATCTTCGCCCGCTCGATGGAGGCGCTCGGGCTCGACTCCGAGCCGAACGCCTACCTCGGCGCGATCCCCGGCGTGACCCTGGCGACGGTCAACCTGATGTCCCTGCTCGGTCTGCACCGGCGCCGGCGCGGGGCGATCGTCGGCCATCTGGCGCTCTTCGAGATGACCTCCTCGATCCCCAACCGCCGCTACGGGAACGGCCTGCGGCGGCTCGGCTTCGGCCGCGACGCGACCGACTTCTTCGACGAGCACGTCGAGGCCGATGCGGTCCACGAGCAGATCGCCGCCGTCGACCTGGCGGGCGGCCTGGCGCGCCAGGACCCCCGCCTGGGCCCGGACATCGTCTGGGGCGCCCGGGCGCTCGCGGCGCTCGAGGGCCGCTGGTCCGCCGCGGTGCTCGCGGCCTGGGATGCGGATCGCAGCTCGCTGCTGGCGCCCGCGCCGGAGTCGCTCGCGGCGCCGGCGGGCTCGTAGCGTCGCCCGGCGACGTCCGCCCGTGCCCGTCCGCCTGCCGCCCCGGGCGCCGGCCGCCGCGCGCGATCAGCCCGCCTCGCGCGGGGCCGGCGCGCTCGGAGCGCGGAAGCCGCTCAGCTTGTGGGTGCCGTCGCAGAACGGCTTGATCCGCGACTTCCCGCAGCGGCAGAGGGCGATCGTCGCCCGCCCGGCCTCGATCTCCTCACCGTGCATGTCCTGCAGCCGGATCGGGCCGCGGATCAGCAGCGGCCCGTCGCGGTAGGGCGTGATCGTCACCTCCGGCTCCTCGTCCATCGACCGGAGAGCTACCCCGATCCGCGATATCCACTCGCCCGCGATCGTCGCGCCGGCCCGGTGGGGCACCGATCCGCAATCATCGGGGCATGAGCGATGAACCGGTACTGCTGATCACGGGGGCCAGCTCGGGAATCGGGGCGGCGACGGCCAGGCGCGCCCGGGAGGCCGGCTACCGGCTCGTGCTGGCGGCCCGCTCCGGGGACAGGCTCGGGGAGCTCGCCGCCGAGCTGGGCGGGCCCGGGGCCGCGATCCCGGTCGTCACCGACGTCACCGAGTGGGGCGACAACGAGGCCGTCGTCGCCGCGGCGCTGGAGGCGTTCGGGCGCGTGGACGTCGTCTTCGCCAACGCGGGCTTCGGCGCCACCCGGGGTTGGCTGACCGAGACCCCCGAGCACTGGCGGGCGATGGTCCTGACCAACGTGCTCGGCGCCGCCTACACGGTGCGCGCCGCGATTCCCGCCCTGAAGGAGTCGCGGGGACACGTGTTGCTGACCGGCTCGGTGGTCGGGCGGCGCGCGGTGCGCGGCAGCCTCTACTCGTGCACCAAGTGGGCCGTCACCGCGATGGCGGACGCGGTCCGCCTCGACCTCGAGGGCACCGGCATCCGCACCACCCTGATCGAGCCCGGCGCGGTCGAGACACCGTTCTTCGACCAGCCCGCCGAGGGGCGCCTGGAGGCCGACGACATCGCCCGCGCGGTGATGTACGCGCTCTCGCAGCCGCCCCGCATCGACGTCGCCAACGTGATGGTCAGACCGCTCGCCTGAGCGGAATCGCCGGCGCGGGCGCGCCCTCCGCGGCTACGCTGAGGCCACGATGACGGTCGCTCGCCGATCGCAGCCACAGATGTCTGGGCACGCTCGCCGGCAGCGACGGAGCGCCGCTTGATGAGGTGCCGGGAGGGGATCAGCGCGTGGCGCTGATGGGCGAGCCGTAAGAGGTCGAATCGGGCCGGGGGCAAGGCTGACAGCACCGCACGAGATGCTCGGGTCCTGGGCGCGCTTCGATGGTCGGACACGCCGGCAGCTTCTGCTGCTGGCGGCGGTCCAGGTGCTGGTCATCGCGGTCTGGTTCTCGGTCAGCGCGGTGGCGCCGGCGATCTCGCGGGAGTGGGGTCTCAGCGACGGGGAGGCGGCCCTGCTGACCGCGGCGGTGCAGGTCGGGTTCGTGTGCGGCGCGGTGGCGTCGACGCTGCTCAACCTGGCGGATCGGCTGCCCGCGAACCGGCTGCTCGCCGCCTGCGCCCTCCTGGCCGCCGCGGCGAACGTCGCCTTCCTGCTCGGCGCGGGAGGGCTTGAGGAGGGCGTGGCGCTGCGCTTCATCACCGGCGTCTCGCTGGCCGGCGTCTACCCGGTGGGCCTCAAGCTGATGACGACCTGGGTCTCCGACGGGCGCGGGCTAGCCCTCGGCATCCTGATCGCCGCCCTGACCCTCGGCTCCAGCGTCCCGCATCTGATCGCATCCGTCGGCGACATCCCCTGGCGGAGCGCCCTGGCGGCATCGGCCCTGTGCGCGCTCGCCGGCTCCGCGGCGGCGCTCGGCTGGGTCCGGACGGGACCGCTGGGGCTGCCCGGCTCGCCGCCGCTGCATCCCGGTTACGTCGTGCGGATGTTCAGGGATCGCAGGCAGCGACTCGTCAACCTCGGCTACTTCGGTCACATGCTGGAGCTCTACGCGATGTGGACCTGGCTCCCCGCGTTCCTGGCGGCGAGCTTCGTGGCCTGGGCGCCGGGGGCGGACGTCGCCACCGCGGCGAGCCTGCTCTCCTTCGTTGCGATCGGCCTGGCGGGCGCGACGGGCTGCGTGGTCGCGGGCCTGGTGGCGGACCGGGTCGGGAGGGCGGAGGTGACCGTGGCCGCGATGAGCACGAGCGGGCTCTGCTGCCTGCTCGCCGCGCTGCTGTTCGGCGCCCGGCCGCTGCTGCTCGGAGCGGTGGTCTGCATCTGGGGCTTCGCGGTCATCGCCGACTCCGCGCAGTTCTCTGCCGCGTTGAGCGAGGTCGCGGACCCCCGCTACGTCGGCACGGCGCTGACCACGCAGCTCGGGATCGGGTTCCTGCTCACGCTGGTGACGATCGAGGGTCTGCCGCACGTTGTGGACGCCGGCGGCTGGCGGCTCGCGATCGCCCTGCTCGGCGTCGGCCCCGCGGCCGGGGCGCTGGCGATGGCGCGGTTCGGGAAGCTGATGCGCGCCTCCGACTGAGCGCCGGCGCGGGCCGGGCGTCCGTTCACGAACCCGACTTTCTTGTCGCTATCGAGCGATTAGATCGGGTTCGTCGCGGGAGGGGACGGGCGAGGCCGGCGGGCCGGGGACGGCCTCGCGCGCCGATTAGTTCGGCGCCCGGCGTCCGTCCTAGGAGCATCCAACCCAACCGAAGGAGAGCAAGATGCGTTTCATGGTGATCGTCCCCGCCAGCCCGGAGTCCGAGGCGGGCCAGATGCCCGGCACCGAGGAGCTCGAGGCGATGAACCGCTACAACGAGCAGCTCGCCGAGGCCGGCGTGATGAAGGCGGGCGAGGGCCTGCACCCGAGCTCGCGCGGCGTCCGGATCCGCTTCGACGGCGACGAGCGCGCCGTGACCGAGGGCCCGTTCCCGCAGGCCGAGAGGCTCGTCGCGGGATTCTGGCTCTGGGAGTGCGCCTCGCGTGAGGAGGCGGTCGACTGGCTCAAGCGGGCCCCGTTCGACGGCGGCGCGGAGATCGAGCTGCGGCAGGTGTTCGACGCCGACGACTTCGGCGACGCGCTCACGCCCGAGCTGCGCGAGTCCGAGGAGCGGATGCGCCGGCAGCTGGGAACCGAGTAGCGGGCGCGGGGCGGCGGTCCGGCCGGGCCCGCCGCCTCAGCTCGCCCGGGGCTCGCCGCGGTAGGTGCCGAAGGACCAGAGGTTGCCCTCGGGGTCGGCGCAGGCGAACTCGCGGCTGCCGTAGTCGGTCTCGGTCAGAGGCCGGACGATCTCGGCGCCGGCGTCCCGGGCGCGCTCGTAGACCTCGTCGACACGCTCTGTGACCACGTAGAAGCCCGCGGTCCCGGGCTCACGGCTCCACTCGCCGCCGGGCTTGTGGCTGCCGAACATGACGCCGCCGCCCTCGGGCCAGTCGAGCTGCGCGTGCGCGACGGCGTCGCCGTCGCCGTCGTAGACAGCGGCCACGCGAAAGCCGAGGGCCGAGGTGAGGAACCCGATCAGCGCCTGCGGGTCGCGAGCCTGAAAGGCGGGCCAGACGGTCGGTGCCGGGGTGGTGTCTTCGTTGCTCATGGCCACAGGGTCGCACGGCCGCGGCGGGCCGGCTTGAACGTTTCGGCAGTCTTCGCGCCCGGTCTGGTCGCGCGGAGCCCGCCGCCCGGGAGAGCCGTCGCGGCCCCGCGCCTCAGTCGGGCGGATCGCCGGTGCGATGGCCGCCGGCGGCGATGTTGGCGCGCTCCTCGGCGACCCAGGCGGTCGGGGAGAGGCCGCTGAGGGCGCGGAACTCGTGGATCAGATGCGGCTCGTCGGCGTACCCGCACTCGAGCGCGATCCGCGCCTGAGCGAGCCGGTCGGCGCCGGCCGCGTTCTCGGTGATCATCCGCATCGCGCGGTGGAAGCGGATCAGCCGATTGGCGCGCTTGGGGCCGATGCCGAGCTCCTGCGTGAACAGGGTCCGCAGCCGGCGCGGGCTCAGGTGGACGTGCTCGGCGAGCGTGGCGATCCGTCCCGTGCCGCGGCGCGCCTGAAGCCAGCGCCAGGCCTCGGCGACCTCGGGCCGGGGGCGGGGTAGATCCTCGGTGGCCGCGAGGCGGCGGAGCAGGAACCCGCGCACCGCCTGGATCCGCTGCGCCCACGCCGGCTCCCCGGCGAGCCGCTCGCGCAGCTCCTCCGTCTGCGGGCCGATCACGTCGGCGGCGTCGAACGAGCGCTCGGCGAGCTCGGCGGCCGGGGCGCCGAGGATGCGCCGCGCGGCGAGCGGATGGAGCGTGAGCTGCACGCCCACCTGCCCCGCCGCCTGGGCGATGAAGGTGGGGGAGGTGTGCAGGCCGGCGGCGAGCACGTCGTGCCGCGACGCGCCCGCGCCCAGCGACTCCGCCGCCGAGCGCCCGCCGACGACGGGCTCGTTGAGCGTGACGATGAGCTGCAGGTAGGGGGAGGGCAGCCCGCGGTGGACCGGGCTGCGCTGAGGTCCGGCGACGTAGCCGACCGCGGAGGCGACCGCGCCGGGGAGGACCCCGCCGGCCTGCACGAAGTCCCAGGCCGGTTGCCCGCCGGTCCCCGCGCTCTCCGTCGCAGTCGCCGTCTCCGCCATCGGGCCAACCGTAGCGCGCTCCCGGGGCCGCCTCCCGGCGGCTGAGCGTGTTACTTCCTCCCCCGCCCGGGTAGCGGGGAGCGTGTGAGTGAGAGCGCCACCAGGGAGGCCGAGGAGGTCCAGCGGCTCGACCGCGTGGCCCGGCCGTGGGGGACGCGCACCCCGTATGGCCGCGGCGGGGACTGGCCGGTCCGCGTCGATACGCACCTCGAGCCCGGCGTCAGCCCGGAGGAGGTGGAGTGGGTGCGCTCGGCGTCGATCCTGCACTCGAACGGCGACGAGCTCGACATCGCGGTCCGCGACGGGCGCATCGTCGGCGTGCGCGGGGACCGGCACTCGCGCGTCAACCGCGGCCGGCTCGGCCCCAAGGACCTCTTCGGCTGGCAGGCCAACGGCTCGCCGGACCGGCTCACGCGGCCGCTCGTGCGCCGCGGCGGGGAGCTGACCGAGACCGGCTGGGACGAGGCGATGGGGGCGATCGTGAGCCGCTCGCGCGAGCTGCTCGAAGAGCAGGGGCCGAGCGCCTTCGGCTTCTACACCTCCGGGCAGCTCTTCCTCGAGGACTACTACACGCTCAGCGTCGTCGCCCGCGCCGGGATCGGCACCAACCACCTGGACGGCAACACGCGCCTCTGCACGGCGACCGCGGGCGAGTCGCTGAAGGAGTCCTTCGGCTGCGACGGGCAGCCCGGCAGCTACGCCGACATCGACTACGCCGACGCGATCTGCTGCTACGGCCACAACGTCGCCGAGACCCAGGCGGTCACCTGGATGCGGATCCTCGATCGCCTGCACGGGCCCGACAGGCCCCGCCTGCTGGTGGTCGACCCCCGCCGCACGCCGGTCGCCGCCGAGGCGGAGATCCACCTGCCGCTGCGCAACGGCACCAACCTCGCGCTCCTCAACGCGCTCGTCCACGAGCTCTTCGAGCACGGCTGGGTCGACGACGACTACGTCTCCGCCAACGCCGTCAACCGGGCCGAGCTCGAGCGGACCGTGGCCGGCTGCACGCCGGAGTGGGCGGCCGGGATCTGCGATCTGGACGCGGCGGCCATCCGGGCCGCGGCCGAGCTCATCGGCACCTCCGAGCGCCTCTTCTCGACCGTCCTGCAGGGCGTCTACCAGTCGCACCAGGCGACGGCGAGCGCCTGCCAGGTCAACAACATCCACATCCTGCGCGGGATGCTCGGCCGCGAGGGCTGCGGGGTGCTGCAGATGAACGGCCAGCCGACGGCCCAGAACACGCGCGAGACCGGGGCCAACGGGGATCTGCCGGGCTTCCGCAACTGGGCCAACGACGAGCACGTCGCGGAGCTGGCGGAGGTCTGGAACGTCGAGCCGGGCCGGATCCCACACTACGGCCCGCCGACGCACGCGATGGAGATCTTCCGCTACTGCGAGCAGGGCTCGATCAAGCTGCTCTGGATCTCGGCCACCAATCCGGCGGTCTCGCTGCCCGAGCTGAGCCGGATCCGCTCGATCCTCGCCGACGAGCGCCTCCTCGTGATCGCCCAGGACATCTTCCGGACCGAGACGACCGAGCTCGCCGACGTCGTCCTGCCGGCGGCGACCTGGGGCGAGAAGCTCGGCACCTACACGAACGCCGACCGCACGATCCACATCTCCGAGCGCGCCGTCGACCCGCCCGGCGAGGCGCGCGCGGACATGGACATCTTCCGCGACTACGCCGAGCGCATGGGCTTCACCGACCGGGACGGCGCGCCGCTGGTCAAGTGGTCGCGGCCCGAGGAGGCGTTCGAGGCCTGGAAGGAATGCTCGCGGGGCCGGCCCTGCGACTACAGCGCCGTCACCTACGACCGCCTGCGCGAGAAGCACGACATCCAGTGGCCGTGCACCGAGGAGACGCCGGACGGCACCGACCGGCTCTACGGGGAGGGCCGCTTCTTCGCCGCCCCCGACTACTGCGAGTCCTACGGCAAGGACCTGCTCACCGGGGCCGCCCACGATCCGGTCGAGTACCGCGCGATGAACCCCGGCGGCAAGGCGATCCTGAAGGCGGCCGAGTACGCGCCCCCGCACGAGCTGCCCGGCGAGGAGCGGCCGCTGCGGCTGACCACCGGGCGCACGATCTACCACTTCCACACGCGCACCAAGACCGCCCGCGCGCCGCAGCTCGACGACGCGGCGCCGGAGGTCTGGGTCGAGCTCGCGGCGCCGGATGCCGCCGAGCGCGGGATCGCCGAGGGTGACCTGGTCGAGGTCAGCTCCGCGCGCGGCGGGATCCGCGGCGCGGCCCGGATCTCCGACATCCGTCCCGGCGTCGTCTTCGTGCCCTTCCACTACGGCTACTGGGACCGCGCCGGCGACGCCGGGCACGACCGGGCGGCCAACGAGGCCACGGTCACCGACTGGGACCCGGCCTCCAAGCAGCCCCTGTTCAAGGTCGGCGCGGTCGCCGTGCGCAAGCTCGCCGACGGCGACGGCCCCGCCCCGGCGCCGACCACCACGGCCTCGGCGCCCCTCGCCGAGCTGCCCGCGACCGCGGGCGGGGACGCGGCCGTGACGCTCGAGGCGATCGGGGTGCGCGGCGGATGAAGATCGGGATCGCGATCGAGCAGGCGGCCGCCAGCGAGGCGAAGCTCGCCCGGGAGCTGCTCGACGCCGGCGAGCGCCACAAGGCCGAGCACGACGTCTTCCACGTCACCAGGACGCTGGCGCGGATGGAGAGCGGCCACATCGACTCGCTCGCTCCCCACGCCGAGCGCTACGGCGTCGAGCTGGACGTCGGGGAGGGCGATCCCCCGCGCGCCCCGCGGACGACGCGGGCGGCGGGCGGGACGGGGGCGGAGCTCCTCGGGCGCCGGATGGAGCCCGGGCTGCGGCTGCTCGGCGACCTGCACGAGCTCTACCTGCTCGCCTCCGACGTCTCGATCAACTGGGTGCTGCTCGCGCAGGGGGCCCAGGCGGTGCGCGACGAGGAGCTGCGCGCGCTCGTCGGCGAATGCCACGACCAGAGCCTGCGCACGGTGAAGTGGGCGACCACCAGGATCAAGACCGCCGCCCCGCAGGCGCTGGCGAGCTGAGCGGGGGCCGGCCCTCTGCGCCGGGGGGGCGAGGCGGTCAGGCCGCCCGGGGCAGCGTGCGCGAGGCGGTCCCGAGGCGGCGCTTCATGACCGCGATCGCCTCCGGGTTGTGGTCGATCAGCACGTAGCGGCGCCCGAGCTTCGCGGCCACCGCGCCGAGCGTGCCGCTGCCGGCGAAGAAGTCCAGGCACCAGTCGCCCTCGCGGGTCGACGCCGCGACCATCCGCCGCACGATGCCCTCCGGCTTCTGGGTCGGATAGCCGGTCTTCTCGCCGCCGTTGGTGGGCACGATCGTGTGCCACCAGACGTCGGTCGGCAGCTTGCCGCGCGCCGCCTTCTCGGGCGTGGTCAGCCCCGGCGCCATGTAGGGCTCGCGGTCGACCTCGGCGGCGTCGAAGTGATGCCCGCCGGGAGTGCGCGCGTAGACGAGGATCGTGTCGTGCTTGGCGGGCCAGCGGCGCTTCGTCCGCGCCCCGTAGTCGTAGGCCCAGATGATCTCGTTCAGGAACGCGTCGCGGCCGAAGATCTCGTCCAGCAGCAACTTGCAGTAGTGGGCCTCGCGATAGTCGATGTGGAAGTAGAGCGTGCCGTCGGCGGCGAGCAGCCGCCGCGCCTCCTCCAGCCGCGGGGCGAGGAAGCTCAGGTAGTCGTCGAAGCTGTCCCGGTAGGAGGACTCCGAGAGCAGGCGGGAGCGGTAGCGGCGGCCCGCGAAGCCGGTCCGGTCGCCGCCCTCGTCGGAGTCGGTGGCCAGCGTCCTGCGGCTCTGCCGCCGCCCCGTGTTGAAGGGCGGGTCGATGTAGATCAGGCGGAAGGACCCGTCGGTGAAGCGCGGCAGCAGCTCGAGGTTGTCGCCGAGCAGGATCGCGTCGTCATCGGGAGGGCCGGCGGCCATCGCGTCAACCTACGGGGCGCGGCCGACGGCACCGGCGGAGCCCGGGCGGGCCGGGCCGCCGCGCCCCGCGGGCCGCCGTCGCTGCGGCGTTCCCGTCAGAGCGAGGGCTCGGGGTCGTCGCTCGGCTCCCTGGTCAGCCCCCCGACCAGGATGCCGCTGCCCAGGTGGGCGCCCAGCACCGGGCCGACCTGGGTGCAGAAGAGGGGCCCGGAGCCGAAGATCTTCGTTCCCACCTCGACGAGGCGGTCGGCGTCCTCCTGGCTCTGGGCGTGCTGGACGATCCAGCCGGTCGCCTCGCGCTCGTGCAGCTCGCGCAGGTAGCCCTCCATCCGGGTCAGCGCCCGGGCGCGCGTCCGGACCTTGTCGACCGGGGCGATCTCGGTCCCGAAGGTGAGGATCGGCTTGATCTTCAGCGCCGTTCCGAGCAGCGCCTGCGCCGCTCCGATCCGGCCGCCGCGCCGCAGGTACTCGAGCGTGTCGAGGCAGAACCAGAGCTGCAGCCGCTCGCGCACGTCCCGGGCCGCCCGGGCCACCTCGTCGACCGTCGCGCCCTCCCGCGCGGCGCGCGCGGCGGCCAGGACCATGCAGCCGAGCCCACCGGCGCCGGTCTGCGCGTCGACGACCTCGATCCGCCCCGCGTGGCCCTCGGCGGCCAGGGCTCGCTTGGCCTCCAGGGCGCTCTCGCAGGTGCCGGAGAGGCCGCTCGCGATATGCACGGAGACGATCTCGTGCCCGGCGTCGAGGAGCGGCTCGTAGTGGGCCTTGAAGTCGCCGACCGAGGGCTGGGAGGTGGTCGGCAGGCGGCCGCCCTCGCGGAGCTTCGCGTAGAAGGCGTCGAGGTCGTCGTAGGTGTCCTCGCGGCGCATCTCGTCGTTCCAGCCCACGTAGAGGCTGACCCGGGATACGCCGAGCTCGTCGAGCATCGCCGCGGGGACGTAGGTGGTGGTGTCGGTGACGACGGCGACGCCGGCTTCCGCAGGGGCGGCGGCGGCGCGCCGGTCTCGCGGCGAGGGGGAGCTGGCGTTCACGGGCGACCAACATATTGGCTGGCCCGTGTACGGGGGTTGACGGGCTAGCGGTGGTGCGCCTCGTGCCAGGCCGCCATCGCGCGGCTCAGCTCGCGCTCCCCGATCGCGGGCCGGGGCAGCTCGCTGGGGGCGCCGGGCCGGGCGCGGAGGCCGTCCAGGATGATCGTCAGATAGCGGCGCCAGAGCCCGGGCGCGAACTCGTCGCTGAACGCCGCCAGCGGGCAGAGCATGATCCCGAAGAGGGGCATGTCGAGCGGCTCGACGTCGGCGCGCAGCGCGCCCTGCTCCCGGGCCCGGTGGACGAGGTCCTCGAGCAGCGGCGTGAGGCGCTCGCGGATCGCCTCGGCCTGACCTCGGAGCGCCGCGTGATCGCCGCGCACGAGCAGCTCGTGCAGGGCCCGGTCGGCGGTCCGCATCTGCAGCGAGCGCTCCAGGTAGGCGACCAGGCCGGCCCAGGCGTCGTCGTCCTCGGCCGCCTCCTCGGCGAGCGCCAGGTAGTCGAGCATCCGCTCCTCGAACAGCGCCTCGACGAGGCGCTCGCGATCGGGGAAGCGGCGATAGACCGTCCCCACCCCGACCCCCGCCGCAGCCGCGATGTCGTCCACGCTCACCTCGAGCCCGCGCGCGGCGAAGAGCTCCCGCGCGGCGGCGAGGATCCGCTCCCGGTTGCGCTGCGCGTCGCGCCGCAGCGGCGGCCGGCCGCCCTCGCCGGGCGGCGCCGTGGTGCTCGCTTCCATGTGGGAAGCGTAGCCCAAGCGGAGGTGTGTCCTCCACTTCGCTAAACTGCCGCGCCGCGGCCCGGGGGCCAACCTCCTCCGCGGCGCCCGCCCGACGAGCGCCCGCCCTCACCGCGCACCCCCCTTCATGAGCGCCGAGAACCAGCCACAAGCAGCCGCCGCGGACGGCGGGCAGCGCGAGTCGGTCATCGACCGCCGGCTGATGATGGTCGCCTCGGTGGTCGTCGTCGGCGCGATCATGTCGATCCTCGACGTGACCGTCGTCAACGTGGCGATCAACACGCTGGCGCACGAGTTCGACACCACGCTGCCGACGATCCAGTGGGTGGCGACCGGCTACACGCTCGCCCTGGCCACGGTGATCCCGCTCACCGGCTGGGCCGCCGACCGCTTCGGGACCAAGCGCCTCTACATGATCTCGCTCGCCCTCTTCGTGACCGGGTCGGTGCTCTCCGGGCTCGCCTGGTCCGACCACTCGCTGATCGCGTTCCGCGTCCTGCAGGGCTTCGGCGGCGGCATGATCATGCCGGCGGGGATGACGATCCTGACCCGCGCCGCCGGGCCGGACCGGGTCGGCCGCGTGATGGCGATCATCGGCGTCCCGATGCTGCTCGGCCCGATCTTCGGGCCGATCCTCGGCGGCTGGCTGGTCGACGACTTCTCCTGGCGGCTGATCTTCTTCATCAACGTGCCGATCGGCGCCCTCGCCCTGCTGATGTCGCTGAAGATCCTCCCGCGCGACGTGCCCGAGACCGAGCACCGCCTCGACTGGCTCGGCCTGGCGCTGCTGTCGCCGGGGCTCGCGGCGATGATCTACGGGCTCGCCGAGTCCGGGTCCTCCGGCGGCTTCGGCGAGGCGAAGGTGCTGGTCCCGATCGCGGTCGGCCTGGTCATGCTCGCGCTCTTCGTGCGTCACGCGCTGCGCATCAGCGGGCGGGAGCCGCTGATCGACCTGCGGCTGTTTCTGAACAAGACCTTCTCCGCCGCCTCGGGGACGCTGATCCTGGTCGTGATCGCGGTCTTCGGCGGCATGCTCCTGCTGCCCCTGTACCTGCAGGCGGTGCGCGGCGAGACCGCGATGGCCACCGGCCTGCTGCTGGCCCCCCAGGGCCTCG
>CAZARJ010000007.1:0-25872 GCA_964487515.1 uncultured Conexibacteraceae bacterium
CACACCCGCCGCGCCCCGCCGCGGCCCCTGAGCCTTTCAACCCGATCGCGATGCCCACCTGGGCCCGCGTCGCCGCCCCCCTGATCGCCGGCCTCGTGCTCGGCTTCCTACTCGGGCGGATCGTGTGAGCGGGCTCCTTGGGTGCAAGCCCGTCCAGCGGCGATTCCACTGAGGATCTCGCGGACGATCCGGTCGCCGACGAGCGCGGCTGGATCCCGCGAGCCGATCGCAGTAGGAGCGACCTCGACGACATCGGCTCCAACCAGCTCCGCCGAGGACGCCGCCGTGCGGCAGGCGGCGAGGAGCTCCGCGGAGCTCAGGCCGCCGGGCTCGGGCGTCCCCGTCCCGGGTGCGAACGCAGGGTCGAGGACGTCGATATCGACGGTTACATAGGCCGCGCCCGTGCTCACAATGCCCGCCGCGCGGCGCATGACCTCGGCGATACCGAGTTCGCGGACATCATGCGCGAACAGGGTCGTGATGCCCTGCTCCCGCTGCCAGGCCATGTCAGGCTCGCCGGGCCAGTAGCCGCGGAGGCCGATCTGCACGTAGCGGCCGGGGTCGACGCAGCCCTCCTCGACCAGCCGCCGCATCGGCGTCCCGTGGGTGATCCGCGCCCCAAGCTCCGCGTCGGCGGTGTCGGTGTGCGTGTCGAAATGGATCAGGCCGAGCGGGCCGTGTGCCCGCGCGCAGGCGCGGATCGCCGGCAGCGAGATCGAGTGATCGCCCCCGAGCACGATGGGCAGCGTTCCGGTCGCGGTGACCTGGCCGACGGTCTCCTCGATCGCGCGGTGTGAGGCGCCGGCGTCGAACGGGACCACCGGGGCATCGCCGAAGTCGACCACGCGCAGGTGCTCGAAGGGATCGAGGCCGGCCTCGAGGTGCGGGCCGGGTGGGATGCCGGCCCCACGGATCGCCCGGGGTCCCCAGCGGGCGCCGGCGTCGAGCCCGGCCAGGCCATCGAACGGCGCGCCGACGATGGCGACGTCGAAGGCCTCCAGCTCGTCCGGATCCTCGGTCAGCGGCAGGCCCGCGTAGGTGAGGATCCCGGCGAAGTCGGGCTTGTAGCCGTGGGCGCCCCAGCGGCTTGTCGGATCGAAGACCATGCGACTACCCCCCGATCGTCCCCGAACCCGCCTCCCGCCGGGCGGCTCGGCGGCCGCCTTTTCACGATGTGGGCCGCTCGCCCGGAATCGCTAGGCAAATGCCTAGCGCGCTGTTAAGTTGACCGCATGGAGAGCGCTCCGGCACCGGTCGTCGAGCAGGCGGGGGGTGGCCGCGACGCCCTGGTCGAGGCCACGGTCAGGGTCGTCGGACGCGAGGGGCTGCGCAATCTCACCTATCGCGAGGTGGCGCGCGAGGCCGGGGTCACCCAGGGGCTGATCTCCCATCACTTCGGCTCCCGGGCGGAGCTGATCAGGGCGGCGCTCGAGCGCGTCGCAAGAACGTCGCTCGCGCGCTCGCCGATCGAGCCCGCGCCGGAACGGCTCGAGGACCTCTCGGCCGATCTCCCAGAGCGCGTCGAAGAGGCGCCGGAGGAGGAGGCGTTTCAGTTCGAGATCGCGCTCGAGGCGCGGCGCAGGCCCGAGCTCGCGCCGCTGGCGGTCGACCTCTACGACGGATACCTCGAGGCGACGGTCAAGGCGCTCGCCGCGATCGGCGTGCCCGAGGACCGCGATCTCGCGCGGCTCGCCTTCGCCGCGATCGACGGCCTGGCCTTCCGGCAGCTGCTGATCGGCGACGCCGGGGAGACGCGGCGGTCGCTGGCGATCCTGCACGACTTGCTCGCGGAGAGGCGCACACACGACGAGCCCCCGGCAGCGGGGCCCAAGGAGGACGAAGGCTGATGCCCGGATCGCGTTTCGACGTATTGATGGAGCCGGTCGAGATCGGCCCGGTCACGGCCAAGAACCGGTTCTTCCAGGTTCCGCACTGCAACGGGATGGGCTACCGCGACGTGAGCGCGCACGCGGAGATGCGCGCCGTCAAGGCGGAGGGAGGGTGGGCCGTCATCTGCACCGAGCAGGCCGAGATCCACCACTCCTCCGAGATCACCCCCTTCATCGAGCTGCGGGCCTGGGACGATCGCGACATCCCGACCCTGGCCCGGATCGCCGAGGGCATCCACAGACACGACGCCCTGGCGGGGATCGAGCTCTGCTACAACGGCATGAACGGGCCCAACCTGTACAGTCGCGTCGCGCCGATGGGCCCGGCGCACCTGCCCGTCGCGACCTTCACCGCCGACCCGGTCCAGGCGCGGCGGATGAGCCGCGATGACATCGCCGATCTGCGCCGCTGGCACCGGGCCGCCGTTCGCCGCTCGCTCAAGGCCGGCTACGACCTCGTCTACGTCTATGCCGGTCACGCCCTGGGCGGGATCCATCACTTCCTCTCGCCGCGCTACAACGACCGCACCGACGAGTACGGCGGCTCGTCCGAGAACCGGATGCGCCTGCTGCGCGAGATCCTCGAGGACACCGTCGAGGAGGTCGCTGGCAAGGCAGCGGTCGCCTGCCGGATCACCGTCGACGAGCTGCTCGGCGAGGAGGGGATCACCCGAGCGGGCATCGAGGAGGTGGTCGAGGCATTGGGGGAGCTCCCCGACCTGTGGGACTTCGTGCTCGGCAGCTGGGAGGACGACTCGGTCACCTCGCGCTTCGGCGAGGAGGGCGAGCAGGAGGAGTACGTCAAGGGCCTCAAGGAGCTGACCAGCAAGCCCGTGGTCGGGGTCGGGCGCTTCACCTCCCCGGACACGATGGTCCGTATGGTCCGCTCCGGCGTCCTCGATCTGATCGGGGCGGCCCGGCCTTCGATCGCCGATCCCTTCCTGCCGAAGAAGATCGAGGAGGGGCGGCTGGAGGACATCCGCGAGTGCATCGGCTGCAACATCTGCGTTGCCGGCGACTTCACGATGGCGCCGATCCGCTGCACGCAGAACCCCTCGATGGGCGAGGAGTGGCGGCGCCGCTGGCATCCGGAGCGGATCCGGGAGCGCGGCAGCGAGTCGAAGGTCCTCGTCGTCGGCGGTGGGCCGGCGGGGCTCGAGGCAACCCAGGCGCTCGGCAAGCGGGGGTACGAGGTGATCCTCGTCGAGGCCGATCGCGATCTCGGCGGTCGCGTGCGGCTCGAGGCCCGCCTGCCCGGGCTGGCGGCCTGGATCCGCGTCGTCGACTACCGGGTCGGGCAGATCGAGCGCCTGCCGAACGTCGACGAGGCGCGCAGCGTCGTCACCGCCGACGAGATCCTGACCTACGACTTCGAGCACGTCGCGATCGCGACCGGCTCGCGCTGGCGCGCCGACGGCGTGGGGAGGCAGCACACGAAGCCCATCCCGCTCGATCCGGCCCTGCCCGTGCTCACCCCGGACGATCTCCTGGCGGGCACCATCCCCGGCGGCGACCGGATCGCGATCTACGACGACGACCATTACTACATGGGCGGCGTGCTGGCGGAGCTGCTGCGCGGGCACGGCAAGGAGGTCGTCCTGATCACGCCCGGCATCTCGGCCTCGAGCTGGACGGTCGCGACGATGGAGCAGCACCGGATCCAGCGCCGGCTGCTGGAGCTCGGCGTCGAGATCGAGGCCTCGCGCGCGGTGACCGCGACACGCCCGGGTGCCGCCCTCACGAGTTGCGTGTTCACCGGAGCCGAGCGCGAGATCCCCTGCGACGGCGCGGTCTTCGTCACCGCCAGGCTGCCGGAGGACGGGCTCTACCAGGAGCTGCTGGCGCGGCGTGAGGAGTGGGATGGCTGCGGCCTGCGCAGCGTCAAGGCGGTGGGGGACTGCTGGAGCCCGGGCACGATCGCCGCGGCCGTCTGGGAGGGGCATCGCTACGCCCAGGAGCTGGATGGGCCGTCCGGGGACGAGGCCCTGTTCCGGCGCGAGGTGACGGAGCTGGCGACGGCCTTCGGGTAGGGCGGCAGCGGAGCTACCGGGTGCTCGGAACTTTCACGATGTGGGCCCGCCGTGTTACTTCGTGAGAAGCCTTCCGCATAGCATGCCCGCAACCCCCGAGATCATGTCTGGAGGAGAGCAGGCGGTGGTTCAGATTGCGTACGGTCGGCGTGCAGCGGGTCTGCGGCAGCGGGGCGCGCTCCTTTTCTGAGCGCGGGCGAGGCGAGTGAGATGAGCACCCCGACGCACACGCACGAGGAGTGGATCGAGCTTGCCGAGGGGCTGCGACCGAGCGCCCAGGCGCTGATCGGCGGCGCGCACGCCGATGCCGCCTCCGGGAAGACGTTCGACTCGATCAACCCGGCGACGGGTGCGGTGATCGCCGCGGTCGCGGCGGGCGACGAGGAGGACGTCGATCGCGCCGTGGGCGCGGCGCGGGAGGCGTTCGAGGGCGGCGCCTGGGCGAACGCCGCGCCCGCCGAGCGCAAGGCGGTGCTCTCCCGCCTCGCGGAGCTGATCGCCGAGCACCGCGACGAGCTCGCGCTGCTCGACTCGCTCGACATGGGCAAGCCGGTCGAGGACGCGGCGACCGTCGACGTGCCCGGGGCCGCGGGCGTGTTCCAGTTCTACGCGGAGGCGATCGACAAGCTCTACGACGAGATCGCCCCCACCGGGCCGGGCGATCTGGCGCTCGTCACTCGCGAGCCGCTCGGCGTCGTCGGCGCCGTGGTGCCCTGGAACTTTCCCCTCGATCTGGCGAGCTGGAAGCTCGGCCCCGCGCTCGCCGCCGGCAACAGCGTCGTCCTCAAGCCCGCCGAGCAGTCGCCGCTCTCGGCGATCAGGCTCGGGGAGCTGGCGCTCGAGGCGGGGATTCCCGCCGGCGTGCTGAACGTCGTCCCCGGCTTCGGCGAGACGGCGGGCCGGGCGATCGGCCTGCACCCCGGCGTCGACTGCGTGGCGTTCACGGGCTCGACCGAGGTGGGCAAGCTCTTCCTCTCCTACTCCGCCCAGTCGAACGCGAAGCCCGTCTGGCTGGAGTGTGGCGGCAAGAGCCCGAACCTCGTCTTCGCCGACGCCGGCGATCTCGATCAGGCCGCCGACATGGCGGCGTTCGGGATCTTCGGCAACCAGGGCGAGGTCTGCTCGGCGAACTCGCGGCTGCTGGTGGAGGGGCCGATCCAGGAGGAGTTGATCGGCAAGCTGCTCGAGCGCGCCGCCGCCGTCCGGGTCGGCGACCCGCTCGACCCGGAGACGACGATGGGCCCGCTCGTCGACGAGGGCCACGCCGACCGGGTCATGGGCCACATCGACGAGGCCGGCGAGGCGGGCGGCCGGCTCCGCCACGGCGGTGCCCGGGTCGAGGTCGCCGGGACCGGCTCGCGCTGCTTCGTCGGGCCGACCGTCTTCGACCGCCTTCCGGACGACTCGCGAATCCTCCGCGAGGAGGTCTTCGGGCCCGTGCTGGCGGTCCTCGGCTTCGACGAGGAGGAGGAGGCGATCCGGATCGCGAACCGCAGCCGCTACGGGCTCGCGGCCTCGATCTGGACCAGCGACCTGAGCCGCGCTCACCGGCTCGCGCGGCGCCTGCGCGCCGGGACCGTCTCGGTCAACACGGTCGATGCGCTGAGCCCGCAGACCCCTTTCGGTGGCTTCCGGGAGTCCGGCTTCGGCCGCGATCTCTCGCTCCACGCACTCGACAAGTACACGGGCCTGAAGACGACGTGGATCAAGTACCAGGCATGAAGACCGGGGTTGTCCGACGCGTTCGGGGAGATAGGGAGAGCACAGGTGAAGGTACGAATCGAATCCATGAGGCGGGCCCTCTGGGCGGCCGCCACGACCGGCGTCGCGGCGCTGCTTCTGGCGGCGTGCGGAGGCGACGACGGCGAGACCACTGCCGCTGAGGGTGGCGAGGGCGGGGGCGGCGACGTCCCGCAGCTGACGATCGGCACGCAGCCCTGGATCGGCTACGGGCCGATGTGGATCGCCGACGACAAGGGCTACGACCTCGATAACGGCGTCGACATCAAGCTGGTCAACTTCTCGACCGACCAGGATCTGGAGACCGGCTTCGCGAGCGGCAAGTTCCAGGGCGTCAACTACATCAACAACAACCTGATCCGGCTCGCCGACCTGGGGGTGGACTATCGGATCGTGATGATGGAGGATGTCTCCCTGGAGGCTGACGGGGTGGTGACCTGCGACCCGGAGATCGACTCGATCGACGATGTCGAGGGCGCCAAGGTGGCCTTCGAGGAATTCGGTGGCTCGGAGATCCTCTTCCGGCACGCGCTCGACGAGGCCGGGATCGACTTCGACTCGATCGACTTCGTCCCGATCCCCGCCGCCGACGCGGGCACGGCCGCGGTCGCCGGCAAGGTGGATGTGGCGGTGACGTATGAGCCCTACCTGCAGGCGGCGCTCAAGGAGGGTCAGAACTGCAAGGTGATCTACACGTCGGCCGAGAAGCCGGGGCTGATCTCCGACGTCCTCGCGATCACGCCGGAGCTCGCCGAGGAGCAGCCCGATGCGGTGGTCGCGATGATCCGGGCCTGGGACGACGCGATCCAGTTCTACAACGAGAACCCGAAGGAGGGCAAGGCGATCATCGCCCGGCACGTGGGCGAGAAGCCGGCCGAGCTGGCCGCGAGCTTCGCGGGCGTCGAGCTCTATGACCTGGAGGAGTCGCAGGCCTACCTCGAGGACGACTTCGAGGGCCTGTGGAACGACATCAAGGCGATCATGGCCGAGCAGGAGGGCCAGCTGAAGGGCGATCCGCAGGCGTCCGACTATCTCGACACCTCGTTCGGCGAGCAGGCGCTCGAGGACGGCGAGGGCGGCTGATCGAGTGACGCAGGCCGAGCTCACGGTCGGCATGGCCCAGTGGCTGCCGGGGCGGCAGCCCGCCGGCGACGCGCTCGAGGAGGCGCTCGCGATGGTTGCCGCCCTGGCCGCCGAGGGCGCCGAGCTGGTCGTCCTGCCGGAGCTCTGGCCCTGCGCACACGACCCGTCCTACCCCGAGCAGGTCGCCGCCGAGGTCCGCGCCCGGGCGGAGCCCCTCGAGGGCCCGCGGGGGCGGGCGCTGGCCGGTGCGGCGGCTGAGCACGGCGTCTGGCTCGCGGCCGGCAGCGTGCCCGAGCGCGCGGGGGATCAGGTCTTCAACGCCCTGCCGCTCTACTCCCCGGCCGGCGACCTGCACGCCGTGCACCGCAAGGCGCACCTGTATGAGCCGATGAACGAGCAGCACTCGTTCGCCGCCGGTGATCGGCTCACCGTCTGCGACATGGGGGAGATCGGGACGGTCGGCCTGGCGATCTGCTTCGACGGCGACTTCCCGGAGACGGCACGCAAGCTGCGCCGCGCCGGCGCCCGGCTCGTGATCCACGTCGATGCCTACGAGACCGGCGCCGAGTCCTGGTGGGACCGGATCTACCCCACCCAGGCGCTCGTCAACGGGCAGTGGTGGGTGATGGTCAACCAGTGCGGCACGCGCGGCTCGACCACGTTCCTGGGCAAGAGCCGGATCATCTCGCCCCAGGGCGAGATCGTGCTCGAGGCGCCGCGGGCCGGCCACGGCGAGACGCCACCGGCGGCGACGCTCGTGCACACGATCCCGCTGGCGGCAGGGCTGGAGCGCGCCGACGCCGAGTCCGGCGCGCTGTTCGGCCAGGCGCGGCCCGAGCTGGAGGTCGAGAACGGGGCGGCGGAGGCGCAGACGACATTTTCATAATGCGAGATTCAATTTTGAAATGTGAGAGAACGGCGGTTAAGGTCAACGAGTTGATGGACATCGCCGACCGGGTGGTTGCGAGCAGTCCGGCCTAGCCGGCGGCGCAGAAAGGCAGAGATCCAATGGGGACCAAGAGCGGAATTTCGCGAATCACGAGCAGGCGGTCGCTGAGCAGGCTGGCGCTGGCGGCGCTCGCCCTGCTGGCGGCGCTGGCGCTTGCGGCGTGCGGTGGCGACGACAGCGACTCGAGCGCCGACGAAGGTGGCGACTCGGGCTCCGGCGAGCCGGTGGAGGTCTCGATCGGGACGCAGCCGTGGATCGGCTACGGCCCGCTCTGGATCGCCGACAAGCAGGGCTACGACCTCGACCACGGGGTCGACATCAAGATGGTCAACTTCTCCACCGACCAGGATCTCGAGTCCGGCTTCGCGAGCGGCAAGTTCCAGGCCGCCAGCAACGCCAACAACACCTACATCCGGCTCGCCGACCTGGGCGTCGACTTCACGGTCACGCTGATGGAGGACTTCTCGCTGCAGGCGGACGCGATCGTCTCCTGCAATCCCGACATCCGCTCGATCGACGACCTCGAGGGCGCCAGCGTCGCCTACGAGGAGTTCTCGGTCTCCGACGTCCTGTTCCGCTACGCGCTCAAGCAGGCGGGCATCGACTTCGACACGATCGACTACTCGCCGATTCCCGCCTCCGACGCGGGCACGGCCGCGGTCGCCGGCCGGGTCGACGTCGCCGTGACCTACGAGCCCTACCTCCAGGCAGCGGTCAAGGAGGGCGACAACTGCAAGATCATCTACACGGCCGACGAGCGGCCGGGCCTGATCTCCGACGCGCTCGGGTTCAGCACCGAGTTCGTGGATTCCAACCCGGACGCGGTCAAGGGCGTGATGCAGGCCTGGGGCGACGCGGTGGACTTCTACAACCAGAACACCGACGAGGCGCAGGCGATCATCGCCAAGGCGGTCGGCGAGAAGCCCGACGCGCTCGGCCCGAGCTTCGACGGCATCAAGCTGTTCAACCTCCAGGAGTCGCAGGACTTCCTGGAGAACGAGTACGAGGCGCTCTGGGGCGACATCGCCGACATCATGCTCGACCAGGGGCAGATCAAGCAGGTGCCGGATGTCAGCGACTACCTGAACACCGACATCGGCGCTGAGCTCGTCGGCGGCGAGAGCGAATAGGCGGCATGGCGGAAGCCGTAAGCCAGATACCGGAGACGGCCGGGCCCACATCAGGGGGCCCGGCCCCCCGGGGACGGAGACGGAACAAGCTCTTCCGCCTCTACAACCCGATCGAGCCGCGCACCTACATGGTGATCGCGATCTGCTCGTTCGCCTTCCTGTTCTTCGGCTGGTGGGTGGCGGCGGAGATCAACCTCGCCAAGGACATCTTCCTGCCCGGCCCGATCGACGTCTGGAACCGGGGCATCGACCTGGCCAAGGACGGGACCCTGTGGACCGACACCCGGATCAGCTTCGTGCGGATCACGATCGGGTTCGCGATCTCGACCGTGATCGCCCTGCCGATCGGGATCCTGATCGGCACCTACCGCTCGGCGGAGGCGGCGATCGAGCCTCCGGTGGACTTCATCCGCTACATGCCGGCGGTCGCCTTCCTGCCCCTGACGATCGTCTGGGTCGGCGTCGACGAGACGCAGAAGTGGCTGATCATCTTCATCGGCACCTTCTTCCAGCAGGTGCTGCTGGTCATGGACAACGTCAAGCGCGTCCCGCGCGAGTACGTCGACATCGGCCACACGCTGGGGATGAAGGACCGCTCGGTGCTGCGCCGCGTGGTCCTGCCGGCGAGCGCGCCGGCGATCTGGGACACGCTGCGGATCACCCTCGGCTGGGCCTGGACCTGGCTCGTGATCGCCGAGCTCGTCGCTGCCGCGGACGGCCTCGGCCACCGGATCGTGGTCGCCCAGCGCTACTTCCAGACCGACACGATCTTCGTCGGCATCCTCGTAATCGGATTCCTCGGCCTGGTCATGGACCAGGTGATGAAGTTCGTGGGCAAGCGGATCTTCGCCTGGGCGGACTGAGCTGTGAGCGCTGAGCAGAACCTCGATCAGGGCGCCGTCGCATCGGCCGGGATCGGCGGGCCGAAGCTCTCGGTGCGCGGGATCCGCAAGGTGTTCGAGGGCCGGGGCGGCGAGGTTGTGGCCCTGGACGGCGTCGACTTCGACATCCCCGAGAAGCAGTTCGTGACCGTGATCGGGACCAGCGGCTGCGGCAAGTCGACCCTGCTGTCGATCATCGCCGGGCTCGAGGAGGAGACCGAGGGCACGGTGGCGGTCGACGGCGTGCCCGTCTACGAGCCGGGGCGGGACCGGGGCGTCGTCTTCCAGAGCTACACGCTGTTTCCCTGGCTGACGGCGCAGCAGAACGTCGAGTTCGCCCTGCGCGGCAACAAGCAGGAGCGGGCCGAGATCGCTCACGACCATCTCAAGCTCGTCGGGCTCGAGGGCTTCGCCGACGCCTATCCGTCGCAGCTCTCGGGCGGCATGCGGCAGCGGATCGCGATCGCCCGCGCCCTCTCCTACAAGCCCCAGGTGCTGCTCATGGACGAGCCGTTCGGGGCCCTGGACGCGCAGACGCGCCAGCTCATGCAGGAGCTCCTGATGCGGATCTGGGAGGAGCACCGCCTGACCGTCATGTTCGTGACCCACGACATCGACGAGGCCGTCTTCCTCTCCGACCGCGTGCTGGTGATGACCGCCCGCCCGGGGCGGATCAAGGAGGACATCCACGTCGGCGTCGATCGCCCGCGTACCTTCGAGATCCTCACGACGCCGGAGTTCTTCGAGTACAAGGCCCGTCTGCTCGCCGCGGTGCGCGAGGAGAGCCTGCGCACCGCCGAGCAGCTCGAGGCGCGATGAGCGATGCGGCCGCCGAGCGGGTCATCGCCGCGGTCGAGGAGCGCCAGGGGGAACTGCTCGGCCTCGCCGGCGAGCTGATCGGCTTCGACACGACGACCCGCGGCGAGCCGGGCGAGGAGCCGCGCGAGGAGGCCGCCCTGCAGCGGCACCTCGCCGAGCTGCTCGCGGATGCGGGCGCCGAGATCGAGCTCTGGGAGCCCCCGGCCGGCGAGCTGGACGGCCACCCCGGTCAGGTGCCGCGCGGCCTGGGCTTCGCCGGCCGCCCCCAGCTGCTGGCCCGGTTTCCCGGCGCCGGCGGGCCGAGCCTGCTCTTCAACGGCCACATCGACGTGGTCTCGGCGGAGCCACGGGAGCGCTGGAGCAGCGATCCGTTCCGGGCGGAGGTCCGCGACGGGCAACTCTACGGACGTGGCGCCTGCGACATGAAGGGCGGTATCGCGGCGATGGTGACCGCGGCACGGGCGCTCGCCTCCGTCGGCGAGCCGGGGGGCGAGTTGCTCGTCAACACGGTCACCGACGAGGAGTGGAACGGGGCGGGGGCCCTGGCCTCTGCCGTGCACGGAGTATGCGCCGACGCGGCCATGGTCCCGGAGCCGAGCGGCTTCGACGCCTGGGTGGCCTGCCGGGGAGTGGCCTGCGCGACGATCACCGTCACCGGCAGGCCCGGTCACGCCGAGACCCCGCAGCCCGGCTGGCGCGAGGGCGGCGCCGTCAACGCGATCGAGAAGGCGGCGCTGGTCCTGGAGGCGATCGCGGAGCTCCGCGATCGCTGGCGCAGGGACCTCGAGCAGCACCCGCTGCTCGAGCCTGGCGACCTGGTCCCGACCGTGATCGAGGGGGGCGAGTGGTGGGTCAGCTACCCGGCCGCCTGCACGCTCACCGTCGACATCACCTACCTGCCGGCACAGGCGCGGCGCGGCGGTTCCGCGCCGTCCGCCGGTGACGGACGCGCGCGCGGCGACGGCGACGATCCTGATCCCCCCTACGCCGGCGCCGCCGTCGAGCGTGCGATCGAGGCGTGGGTGCGCGAGCGCTGCGCGGCCGACGACTGGCTGGCCGAGCACCCGCCCGAGTTCGAGTGGGCCTCGAACCTGGCGCCCGGCGAGGTTGATCCCGAGCACGCGATCGTGAGCTGCGCGCTGGCCGGAGGCACGGCGGTGGGCCGCCCGGGCGAAATCGGAGCGCTCCAGGGCTGGCATGATCCGGCGACCTTGAATCGTCACGGCACCCCCGCGATCAGCTTCGGCCCGGCGGGCATTTCCGCCACCGGTCGCACGCAGGCGCACGCGGTCGACGAGTGCGTGCCGGTGGCCGACCTGCTCGACTGCGCGAAGGCCTACGCGCTGGCGGCGCTGCGCTGGTGGGAGGGCGGGGCAGGGCCGCGGAAGGCGGCATGAGCGGGCCCGGGCTGACGCCGCGGGAGATCGCCTGCGAGTGGCTCGCCGAAGGGCGGCGCGTGGTCGCCGCGACCCTGGTCGAGCGGATCGGCTCGGCCCCGCTCGACCCCGGCGCCGAGATGGTTTTCGACGACCGCGGGCACGTCGAGGGAACGGTGACCGGGGGCTGTGTCGAGAGCGCTCTGGCCGACGAGGCGTCGGCGGTGCTCGCCGGCGGTGGGCCGCGCCGCGTGAGCTACGGGGTCAGCGACGAGGACGCGGCCGGGGTCGGGCTGATGTGCGGGGGGACGGTGAGCGTCTTCGTGCACGAGCTCGCCGCCGCCGACCGCGAGCTCTTGCTCGCGATCGCCGAGGCGCAGCGCGAGGACCGCCCCGCGGCGCTCGCGACCCTGCTCGAGGGGCCGCGCGCGGGCGCCAAGCTGGCGCGCGCCGGCGAGCGGGCGCTCGGCGGCCTCGGCGCCGGGCTGCTCGACCACAACGTCGAGCGCGAGGCGCGTGGATTCCTCGACGAGGGCGTCTCTCGCACCCGCACCTACGGCGCGGGCGGCGAGGTGATGGGCGACGAGCTGCCGGTCCTGATCCAGGCCTTCCAGCGCCGCCCCGAGATGGTGATCTACGGCGCGATCGACTACTCCGAGGCGCTCGCGAGGCTGGCCCGGGAGCTCGGCTACCGGGTGACGATCTGCGACGCGCGCCCGCCCTTCGCCGCGGGACGGCGCTTCGCCGCCGTCGCCGACGTGGTCGTCGACTGGCCCGATCGCGATCTCGCGCAGCGCCGGCTGGGCCCGCGCGACGCGGTGCTCGTCTTCACGCACGACCCGAAGTTCGATCAGCCGGCCCTGACCGAGGGCCTGCGCAGCGGGGCCGGCTACGTGGGCGCGCTGGGCAGCCGGCGCACCCAGGCCGAGCGCCGCGAGCGCCTACGCGAGGCGGGGATCGGCGAGGAATTGCTGGCGCGCCTGCATGCCCCGTGCGGGCTGGACCTGGGCGCGCGGACGCCGGAGGAGACGGCGGTCTCGATCCTCGCCGAGATCGTCTCCGCGCGCACTGGGCGCAGCGGCGAGCGGCTCACGGAGACGAGCGGCCCGATCCACGTCGAACCCTGAGCCACGCTCGGCTCCGCCTCCCTTTTCACGATGTGAAAAGAGCACTCGCATCGTGGTGGTAGGCTGGCTGCGGTCGAGTCGGGGACAAGTGTCGGGGAACAAGGAGGTTTGATGAGAAGGGACCTGAAGCTGCTCGTCGACGCGATCGACATGCACGCGCACACGCATCCGGCGCTGTTCCGGCGCCCGATCCACGACTCCGATCTGGCCTCGCACGCGATGGACTTCGGGATGCGCGGCTTCGTGCTCAAGGACCACGACAGCTCGACGACGGGACGCGCGTATCACCTTGCACGCACCCACCCGCACGTCGAGGGCTACGGCGCCGTGGTCCTGAACCGCTCCGTGGGCGGCATCAACCCGTGGGTGGTCCAGGCGGCGCTCCAGTACGGCGCCAAGGTCGTCTGGATGCCGAGCAACCACTCCAAGCACCACATCGAGTTCTTCGAGACCCCCGACTACCCGCAGCTCGGCCGGCCGCAGAAGCAGCTCCCGGGCGAGGGCGTGACGGTCTTCGACGAGCGCGGCAACCTGAAGCCCGAGGTCGGCGTGATCTGCGATCTGATCGCCGAGCACGACGCCTGCCTGGCTACCGGGCATCTGAGCCTCGAGGAGACGAAGGCCCTGCAGAAGGAGGCCAACGAGCGCGGCGTGACCAAGTTCCTCGTCACGCACGCCAACTGGGCGCTGACCAAGTTCCCGCTCGAGGATCAGAAGGAGTTGATCGCCAACGGCGCCTATCTCGAGTACGTGGCCGTGTCCTGCGTCTCCCCGGCCTTCTACGAGCAGAGCCCGGACGAGCTCGCCGGCTGGATCGAGGAGATCGGCGGCGACCGGCTCGTGTTCAGCTCCGATCTCGGCCAGGCCTCGGCGCCGCCGCACCCGGAGGGGATGCGCATGCTGCTCACGGCGATGCTCGACGTCGGCGCCGACTACGACCAGCTCGAGCTGATGACGAAGCGCAACCCGGCGCGCCTGCTCGGCCTCTCCGAATGAGCGACACGGATCCGGGCGCCGGCCGGCGCGTGGCGCTGGTCGGCGTCCCTTACCACCTCGGGCACCGTGACGTGTCGATGGGCCTCGGGCCGGGGGTGGTGCTGGCGCCGGACGCGGTTCCCGCCCGGCTCGCCGAGGAGGGGATCGACGCGACGGTCTCGTGGGTCGACCTCGACGAGCCGGGGGAGGACGACCCCGAGCTCGACGAGCTCGATCAGATGGGCCGCTACCGCGCCCACGCCAAGCGCATCGCCGCGCTCGTTTCCGAGGCGCGGGCCGGGGGCCGCTTTCCCGTCGTTGCGGCCGGCAACTGCAGCTCGTCGATCGGCGTGGTGAGCGGCCTTGCGGATCCCGGCCTCGCGCTCGTCTGGCTCGACGCCCATCCGGACACGCACACCCCGGACACCAGCCCCAGCGGCCTCTTCGAAGGCATGCCGGTGGCGGTGATCGCGGGGCGCTGCTGGCGCGCCTGGCGAGAGCGCATCCCCGGCTTCACCGAGATCCCGGTGGAGCGCATCCTGATGGTCGGCGACCACGAGTACTACTCCGACGCGCCTCCCGCCCTCGGCGATGTGGCGCGGCCGATCAGCGCCGTCGTCGATCCGCCGCTCGTCCAGCGGCTGGGATTCGAGGCGGCGCTCGGTGGCGGCCTCGACGCACTCGCCGGCCGCGCCCGGCGCGTCTACCTGCACATCGATACCGATGTGATCGAGCCCGCCGAGGCGCGGGCGAGCGTCTACGCGGCGCCGGGAGGGATGAGCGTGGCCGAGGTGCTCCGGACGATCGAGGTCGTCAGCGAGCGGTTCGAGCTGCAGGCCGTCTCCTTCTCGTCCTACGACCCCGAAGTCGATCCTCGCATGGAGCCCGTGGCGAAGGAGCTGGTCCTGGCAGCCGCCCGCGCAGGCGTGTAGGTATCTGGACCACTTCGGCTGCCTACAAGCTCGGCGCGGAGCGCCGGCACTTCCGACGCTGACCATGTTGAAGGTCCAGAGGATCTGAGCCGTGCCGACGGCGGTGAGCACGCGCGCGCCGGCGTCTCCGCGCAGATTCCCGACGGCATCGGGAGCGATCAATCAGCGTAGGGTGGCCGAATCAGCCGTGTAAGTGGCGCGTAGTGCGGCGCGATCGGCTGCATCAGCATGTCGACGACTATTGTGCCGCCTCTGACTCCGCAGACGTCGAGGTGACCGTCCTGTATCCGGTTCGGGGATCAGCGGCCTCTGGACCCCCGCGTAGGGCGCGTTGACCGGCCCGGACATCAGCCGCCACGATCCTCCTTCGCATCAACGCTGGGCGTGCCATCCCAGCGACAGCGGCACTGACGCGAGGCTTCAGAGATAAAGCGGGCTGCTCTACAAACCGCCAGCTGAGGAACGCGATAGGCAGAGTAGTCGCTGCGGTCAGCGCGACGAGCAGCCATGGAGATATGACGCCGAGCCAAGCGAGCCATAGCTGAGAAACGAACGCAGCGTACAGGTAGGTGGCGTAAGACAGGTCGCCGTGTGCAGCAAGGTTTGGCAGCCGGATACTTTCCGACAATCCGAGCCAGAGGATCGTATAAGACGTGGCTAGGATGATGGGGGTATCCAATAGCGTCTTGTCCTGGTAGCTCAAGGCCATCACAATCGGGATAAGAGGCAAGGCAATGTACCAACGGAACGAAATCCATTCGCGATTGACGTACATCCAGGCTCCCGCAAGAAAGAAGAGGATCAACTCAGAATCATGGTGATTCTGAATAACAGGTAACCTATTACCCGCTAGCACATACCACGTAAAACAGCCGATCACAAAAAGCGAAAAAGCGACGCGGGACCTCGCGATGCTCAACGCTCCTAGTGCCCCAATGACTAAGTACATCACGAATTCCAAGGGAAGCGTCCACAGAGACAAATTGATGGAACTAACCGGATTCTCTGTGAATACGCCGGCGAGCTCGTATCGCATACCAATCAGGGAGCCGTTGTGGATCATGTACCCTGCGGTCGTCTTCTCCGTCAGAAATGCTCCGATGGGCAGAGCCGAGATTAGCGATCCAACAAGTAGTGTCACGAGCAACAACACCCACAGTGCAGGCATGATGCGAAGAATGCGAGCACTGAAATAGGCGCTGAGCGCTCTTCGGTTAATGAAACTCGCGGTTACTAGATATCCTGAGATGACGAAAAAAAGCGCGACGCCCTGTCCTGAGATCCCGCGTTGAAGAGGAAAGAAGTCCTTCGCTGCGTTAGAAATCGGATCGCCCGTACCTGGGCTGGCCAATACGAAGCAATGCGCAAAAAGGACGCTGAAGGCGGCCAGAAGGCGAAGCGTGTCTAGATTTGAATGCCTGGTCTTCATCGGTGGCGGCGCGGTTGGATGGCCGTTGCTTCCTTGCGAGAAGCTCTCGGAATCCAATGCCCGCAGCCGATCATTTCATTTCTGCCGGATTACCGATCGCGCCGAGCACCCCGCGTGACGCAAGTCTACTCACTAGCACGCGGTGGTCCTGCAGAACCCGCGTAGACGGGCGGGCGCCGGGGATGTATGCCCTCCACCAAGGCGGAGAGGCAAGCTGGGCCGCTCGGCGGCTTGGACAGCTGGATTCCGGGTAGAGGCGAACCGTGAACTCAGGCAGATGGTCGCCGACCAGGCCTTTGACATCAGCGGTATCGAGGACATCACCTAAGGAAACTTCCTAGCCGAACCTGCAGACGGCGAGCAGGCATGCGCCGCAAGCTTCGCGAAATCCTCCGTAAACGTCCTCGCTGCGATTACCGCCTTGCTCGCGCCATGCTGCGCTCCCAGGGCCGCAGGCTCAACCGCGACCGCAACCAGAGAATCCTGCGCGAAGGGGGAGTCGGCGTGCACCACGCAAACGCAAAACGCGGCGCATCGGCGGGCCGAGCGCCCTCCACGTAGGATCCTTCGACGGCGAGCTGAGGCGACGAACTGCTCGCGCTGGAAATGGAGATGTCGGCTCGGTTCGCCGCCCACCGGCGGCGAACCGAAAACCGACACAACCCGGGACTCTCACAGTGAGTAGGCCGGTGGACGGGCGTGGTCATGACCAATATGACTCGCCAGATCAATTACCCGAGCAGATTTGCGCTCCAGCGGACCGACTGTACGTGGCCCTGGTTCTTGATTGTCATGTCGGTGGAGCCTCCGCCAGGTACGGCACTGGTGGCTACGACATTGACGTATACCGGAGCATTGAAATTGCCCGTGACACGAAAGACGCCGACCTTTCTAGCTGAACAGCCTCCGTTGCAGTTCTGACCGTTCTTCTCGCTAATGCCTGTCGGAGTAATGTGATCAACCGTGTTAGAGGTTGAATTTGGATTCTTCGAAACCACCAACTTGGTGGAGAGGCGCGCACGGCTGCTGCTGTGTGCCTTAACCAGCGCGTCGATATAAAACTGTTCATCCACAACCAGATCGCCCTGCTTGAGACGATGCGAATAGATCACGCGGGGCTGTGCGTTCGTCGGAAGGTCAATTGATCCCTCGCCGGTAAAGTCGGTTTGGCGAGTCGTTGAGTCCGAGGCAGTTACGTCACGAGTACGTATGATCATCAGTCTTCCGAGATCAGAACCGACCTCGCCATTGGCGAGGTAGTTTCCCTCATTCTCGCCGATTAGCAGCTTGTCTACCCCTCCGGGGCGTGCGTTGGGGTTTGCGGCAAAAACGACTAGGTTGATATAGCAAGAGTTCGTGGATACGCACGGGACGTTTGCCGCGCCCGTCAACGTCAGCGATGAATTGACGCGTCGAAACGTGAAGAGACAATGATGCCGCATTTTTGTGCAAGTGAGTTCCTGTGTATCGCCGATCTTCTTGGACTCGTTGCCTGACGGATCCTTATCACCCTGCTGTCCTGTGATCATCAGAAAGGCACGAACAGTCGGGTCGTAGTCGCATCCTGGTGCTACCTGGCCGATATCGCAACGGGTTGTTACCTGCATCTCTGCCGGGACAATGATCTTGTCTCCCTGTGCGAGGTTCGGTATTTGGTTGGGGGTGAGTTGAAATGCAGTTCGCCGCACGGCGTTTGAGAAGGACGTTCCGACCTTGACAGTCTTGATTAGTTCTGCGGGATTCAGCGTTCCGGGGTGGACGCGTACCTTCTTGGCCGCTTCTGCCGCGGCTGTCGCGAGCATTGCGGATCCAGCGAAAGCAGCAAGTAACGCGATAAGGATGTTGCGGATCGACGGACGAAGCCGTCGACGGCTTGTTGATGGCGACATCGAGAACTCCCAACGTAGTGTGATGGACGCGGAGTTCTTATACGTGAGGCGGCTCGATCCTGGTGATCTTAACGGCAACTTAATTGCGGTTAATCACACATAAATGAGTATTTGCCAACAACGTTAGCCTCGATCCACCGATAAGGCCTCTGAAGGTGTGATCGGGCTCCGGCCGGCAGGTGAGGGTGACCGTGTGCTCTCCACCGAGCGGCTCGATCGCGCTTTGGGGCGTCAGGTGGGCCGATCGCGCTCGATCAGCCAACCGTAGGCAGTGCTGATCCTCCGGCCCGCCGGATGCTTCGATCCTCTCGATTGGCGAGCCCGCAGGGCGGGCTATGGCCCTGCGCCTGCCGGCAGCGCCCGCAGCCGCTCGAAGGCGAGACGAAGCGCCTCCGCCCAGGGCCAGGAGCGTGGCAGCCGAAGCAGCCTCCGCCGCCCCGAGCGGGCGACTCGCCCGGCGACGTGCAGCAGCCGTTGGCGCAGCCGCTTCGGCTCGGCGAGGGCGAGCGCGCCGCTGAGCAGCAGCGGCTTCGCCCAGGCGAGCAGATCCTGAGCGATCAGCGAAAGCTCGAGCCAGGCCTCGTTGGCGGCGAAGTCGCCGAAGGGGAGGTTGCGCATCCCGGTGTCTTTGCCGCAGCGGATCGAATCTTTGACCCGGGCGCGGCGGCGGTGGCGGAGCTCGAGCGTGGCGATCGCAGCTTTCGGGGTGTCGGTCAGAAAGGCAGTGAAGCGGTGGCCGTCGTGATCGGTGAAGGTGAGCTGGGCGCCGGGGTGGGGGCGCTCGCGGCGGACGATCAGCCTGCTCCGCTCGGGTCAGGCGGAGAGATCGACATGCTCGGTCAGCTCCACCACCCAGGCGCCCTCGCGAGCCTCGCCATCGGCCTCGATCGCGGCTTGCCACGCCGATTCGGGCAGCGCGAGGATCCCCTCGCGCAGCGCCGGGCCGAGCTCGTAGCCGACGCTGAAGGCGATCTTCGCCTCCCGGCAGTCGGCGGTGAAGGCGTGGGTGGCGCCGCCGGCGTCGGCGCGGGCGAGGATCTCAAGCTCGGGCTCAGCGGCGCCCGGGATCTGCTCGAGTGCTCGCCCGAGCACCTCGAAGTGATCTCGGGCGGTGTTCGAGCCGGCGTTGCCGGGGCGAAGCAGGGCGGCGGGCGCCTCGCCGCCATCGAGGAAGCCGAGCAGCGGATGAAAGCCGAAGCCTCCCTTGTAGTTGCCGGCGGCCTGCTCCTTCTCGGAGTGGGCCTGAAGCAGGGTGGCGTCGAAGTCGATGATCAACTCCTTGGGCCGGGCGCCGGCCTCCCAGGCGCTCGCCCGGGCTTTTGCCCGAGCGGCCCTGATCGCCTCGAGCTGCTCGGCGTCGATCGTGCGGATCACCCGGTGGGCGGTCGACTCCGAGGCGACCCGCCCGAACAGGTCCTCTTGGCCGCGGAGGACGCCGAGGTCGCTGACGCAGTCGCCGCCGTCGGCGATCGCGACGCAGAGGTCGCGGATCACGACGCCGGGATCGTGGGCGGAGCGGCGCTCGCGGGTCGGCGCCATCGCCTCCGACAGCGCCTTCGTCAGCCCGATCCGGTCGGCCAGCTGGCTGAGCAGAAAGGCCCCCGCATGGGAGACGAGCCCTTCGCCGTCCGAGCTGACTTCTACCTTTGCGCCGAGCGTTTTCGCTTTCACCTTCGGGGTGTCCTTCCGGGCTTGGGAACGGGACTTCGCAATCCGCATTCTCATGGGCCGGGAGGACGTTCCCGGAGGCCTTTCTCAGGGCGCTATTGGGGTTTCGAGGTTAGTGCAAGCAAGTGGGTGCCCTCGCGATAGTGGCGAGATGACCGCCTAACGTCTCATGGACGGTCGCCGAGGCGGCGCCGGTCTTTGTGATGACGATTAGGGAGCGCCTTTGACGGCCCGCTCGGCGTTCTTGAGATCGGCGGGGGAGTCGACGTCGAGGGGGTGGGCCAGGTCCTCGCAGGGGACCTTGGCTGTCTCGTCGCCGGCGAGCAGGTCGCGGGCGCCGGCGTCTCCGCTCAGCGCGGCCACGGCTTCGTAGAGGGAGCGCTCGATCAACACCGGGTGGCCGGGGCGGCCGCCGTAGGTGGCGCGCAGGGCGGCGCGGCCGGGGCGGCGCCGGGCCAGCAGGCGTCGCGCGGCCTCGGGCCCGATCAGGGGCTGATCGCCGAGCAGGATCACGATCGCGTCGCAGGCGGCCAGCGCCGCGATCCCGAGCTTCAGCGGCTCCGCCATGCCCGCTTCCCAGCCGGGGCAGACGAGCGGCTCGAACCCGTGTAGGGGGACTCGCTCCGCGACGCCCTCCGCCTCCGAGCCGAGGACGACGACGAAGTGCTCCGCTGGGATCGCCGCGGCGTTGGCGAGCGCGTGCTCGAGCAGCGGCCGGCCGGCCAGCGGTGCGAGCTGCTTGCCGCCGCCGAAGCGCCGCCCCGCCCCCGCGGCCAGCACGAGCACCCCGACGCGCCTGCCGGGCTCCGCCCCGGGATCACCCACCGGATCGCGCTCCCGGTTCATGGCGCCAGTCTGACCGAACGACGCACCACCCGACTCCTTGCTCACATAGTGAAAAGCGTCCATCACTTCATGGTGATTTCCGGGCGACCTTTGCTAGCTTGAAATCCCCGACGAGAGGTGGGCTGATGCCGTTCATCGAAGTCAAGGCGTTCGAGAAGCGATTCGCCGATCCCGAGGCCAACGAGCGTCTCATCGCCCGCTTGACCGACGCCATGTGCGAGGTCCTCGGCGAGGAGGTGCGCGAGGAGACGTGGATCGTCCTCGAGGGAGTCGAGGCGGCCAAGTGGGGGTTCGGCGGCGAGGTCCGCAAGTGATGGCTGCTTCGGGTTCAACCCCTACCGGCGGCTCGCGGGTCCTCTCGACTTCGCTGACGGCGGGCTCGCAGCCCATGGTCGTCTCCGGCGAGGGCATGTGGCTGGAGCTCGACGACGGGCGCCGGGTCATCGACGGGACCAACACGGCGGCGCCGCTCGGCCACGCGCACCCGGAGATCGTTGCCGCGGTTCGCGAGGCGGCCACGGCCCCCGCCCTGAACGAGGGCATGCGCTGGCGCGGCCGCGAGAGCGCCGCCGAGACGTTGCTCGAGACCGCCTTCGCGGGCGAGGACTGGGCCGGCGCGGTGCGCTTCTTCGTCAGCGCCGGGGAGGCCAACGACGTGATCGGCGCGCTCGCCCAGGCGCTCACCGGGCGTCCCGCCCTCGCGACGCGCGAGCGTGCCTACCACGGCGGCGTCGGCTATGCCCGCGATCTGACCGTGCAGCCCCAGTGGCACGGCGGCATCTCCTACCGCGACCGCGTCGCCGCGCCGCCCACGCTCGCCGAGGTGATCGAGTTGCCCGCCCCGAGCGGGGCCCGGATCAAGGGCCCGGCCAACGACCCCGTCGCCGATCGCGCGGCGCTCGACGCCGCGGCTCCGAGGCTCGGGGAGGCGGCGGCGCTGTTCCTCGACTACAGCCAGGGCGGCATCTACCACCAGGCGCACTATCAGGATCAGGCGGCCGAGCTGGCCCGCGAGCAGGGAGCGCTCTGGGTCGCGGACGAGACCGTCACCGGGCTCGGCCGGGTCGGACGCTGGTTCCAGTTTCAGGAGGGGACGGCGCGCCCCGACGTGGTCACGATGGGCAAGGGGCTCGCCGCGGGCGGGTCGCCGGGAGGCGCCGCGGTCCTCTCTCGCGAGCTGCTCGAGCGCCTCGGGGACGGCGGCTGGCAGACCTACAGCAGCTACCGCGCGCACCCCGTCCAGGTCGCGGCGACGGAGGCCCACATCCGGGTCTCGGCCCGGGACGGCATCTGGGAGCGGGCCGCGGGCTTCGACGAGAAGATGGCGAACGCGATGCGCGAGCTCGGGGACGCGCATCCCGGCGTGTCCCGGATCGACGGGCGTGGCCTGCACTGGACGATCGAGCTGCACGGGCCGGACTGGCGCGAGTGGGAGGGCCGCGACCCCAACCCGCTCGCCTCCCGAATCGCTGCGCGCATTCTCGACGCCGGGGTGCTGATCGCGACGAGTGGCGAGCAGACGTCCCTGTTCATCGCGCCGCCACTGATCGTCGAGGATCCGGAGCTGGACAAGATCCTGGCCGCGGTCGATCACGGGCTCGAGCTCGCCGACGAAGAGATCTAGCGCTCCCTCGGCGTGGGCGGCGCCGTCCATCGTGTGGGGGACTTGACGCCGCAAACGGGATTTAGGGCTACTCTGTCAGGAGGTTGACAGTCCGTCGGTGTCCGTGTTCGCCCCGTTGAGGGGGCGGCCCGGGAGGAGACGCCGGCGGCGATGGGTTGGTCGACGGCGCGCATGCGCCTCGTCCGGGAGATGCCAGTGAGGAGGGCATGATGAGTAGCGAGGTGTGGGGCCGGGCTTGCGGGTCCCGCGGGTCCTGTGCGGTGTCCGGGGATCGTCGTCCAGCGCCGAGGGGTGGGGGCCATGGCGCAGGTTGAGGGGCGCGAGCTGCTCGCGGTGTCACGGGCGGAGATCTGGGGGCTGCTCAACGACCCGGAGGCGCTCAGCGCGGCGATCCCGGGCTGCGGCGAGGTCTACGAGGAGGAGGTCGAGGACGAGCGCCGCTTCCGGGCTGCCCTGTCGCTCTCGATCGGCGGCGTTCGCGGCCTCTACGACGGCACCCTGTCCTACGTCGGGGCGCCCGCCGAGCCCGGGCGCTGCCGCGTCCGGGTGGCCGGCAGCGGCGAGCGCGGCACGCTCACGGGCGAGGGCCTGATCGATCTCCTGCCGGGCCCCGGCGGCGGCACCGAGGTCGCCTTCGAGGGGGACTTCCGGCTCACCGGCTCGATCGCGGGAACCGGACAGCGACTCGCCCCCGCGGTGATCCGGCGCCTGATCGTGCGCACGCTTCGCAACCTGGAGATCAGGGCGCAGGAAGGAGCACCCGGCGTGGGCGCCGGAGCGGCATCCACGAACGGAAGCGGCCCGGCATCGCTGCCCCGCGGCGCCTGGGCTACCGGCCCGGCGCCGGACGGCGAGGACGGTCCCGGCCTGGCCGTGGGCGCCCTCGCGACGCTCGCCGGCGTGGCCGCGATCGGCGCCACCCTCCTGCTACGGCGCCGGCGCGACGACGCCTGACGCAACTCAGCGCCCGGATGGCCCGGTCCGCTCGTCCCAGAGCCCCATCAGATCGCGCGCACCGTGGATAACTGCGAGCACGAAGACGTCTTCACCTTCGATCTCGTAGATCAGACGGTAGCCGCTGACGATCAGCTCTCGCGCCGCGTCGTGATCGAGCTCGGGCACAATCCGCCCCCGCTCCGCCATTTCGTCGAGTGAGCGAGCGAGATCGCGTATTCGTCGAACGAAAGCCGCTGCGTAGCCCGGCGAGTCCTCGGCGATGTAGTCGCCTATCCGATCCAGATCCCGCCAAGCGGTCTCGGTCCAGGCTACTCGTCGAGCCACTTGGCCATGCGCCGTTCGACCTCGTCCTGGGGAACAACCCGTCCCGACTCGACGTCCTCGCGACCACGCTCGATGCGCTGGAGGACGTAGAGGTGGTACTGGATGTCTTCGAGGGAGGACTCCTCGGGGAGTCCCTCGAGCACCCTGCGGGCGTCTTGCTTTGCGGTGGCCATCGCAATCCAGGGTAACGGTGGGTAGACGCGTTTGCCAGAGCCTGTGCGCGGCGCGATCACGCGCCGGGCGTCAGGTGTCCGGGCTGAGGTCGAAGAGATCGGTGATCGACCAGGCGAAGCGGATGTCGCCGATCACCCGCAGGCGGCCGCTGAAGGCGAGCCGGCGGGGGCCGGTCTTCCCGGTGATCATCGCCCGCAGGTCGATCGGCCGCACCTTGAGGGTCAGCCGCGGCTCCTCGCTCGGCCGCTCGGAGACCCGGCAGCGCCCGTCGCGGATGATCATCTCGCGGTGGTCGTAGCCGCCGCCGGGGCGGTCCCAGAGCTTCACGTGCAGCACGGCGTCGACTCCCTCGGCCCGCTCGGGCCGCAGCCGCTCGCACATGTGCTCGATCAGCACGTCGACGACCCGGCGGTTGGTCTCCGCGTCGGCCATCAGCTCACGGAAGTCGTCCTCGCTGATCCCGATCAGCTGCGCGTAGACCTCGTCGGCTGGGACGTCGAGATCGATCACGGGGGCATTCTCGCCGATCGGGCGGCGTCAGTGGAAGGGTGGCGAATCGGGGCGCGGCGTTCAGCTCAGTTGCCGTGCCCGGCGCCGCCGGTGCCGGTGCTCTCCGCCTCGCCGATCACCGGGGCCATGAAGCTCACGCAGCGCCAGCCGTCGATGTCGGAGGGATCCTCCGGGTCGGTGCCGACCAGGTGGTCGAAGGTCGAGAGGCCGCAGTTTAGCGAGCCGATCCGCCAGAGCGAGTCGACGAGCGCGGGCACGAACGCGTCCCCGAGCATCGTGCGCGCGAAGGCGAAGCGGGCGAAGACCCCGTGGCCGACGAGCAGGGTCCGGTCGACGCCGTCCTCCCGCAGCCGCGCGAGCGTGCGGTCGACGCGCGCGAGCAGATCGGCGAACGACTCCGCGCCGTCCGGCGCGTAGCCGGGGTCCGCGGGGCGGGCGGCGATGCGACTCGACCAGCGCAGGAGCTGCTGCTCGGCGCGCGGGAGCTCGCCGAAGCCGTCCGGCTCGCGGATCTCGTGCGTCCACTCCCAGACCTCGGGCTCGAGGCCGAGGCGCGCGGCGATCGGCGCCGCCGTCTCCCGGGCGCGTCGCATCGGGCTGACGACGAGCCGCGCGATCCCCAGGCCGGCCACCCGCTCAGCCGCGAGGCGCGCCTGCTCGTGCCCGCGCTCGGTGAGCCGGTCTCCCTCTTCCTCCGGCAGTGAGACCCGCTCGGGATCGGCGTTCGAGCGCGACTCCCCGTGCCGCATGACGTAGGCCCTCAAGGGGCCACCGCGATGCCGGATCCGAGCATCGCTCAACCCTATTCAGTTCCCGGCCGCCGGCTCGCCCGCCCCGCCCGGCGCCGTCAGTCGGCCGGCTTTCCGGCCGCCACGCTCTCGCCCTCGATGTCGACCGCGGGCAGCAGGCGCTGCAGGCGCTCGGGCAGCCACCAGCTGACCCGCCCGGCGATCGTCAAGATCGCCGGCGCGAGGACGAGGACGGACATCGCCGCCAGCGCGACCCCGGCCGCGAGCCCGACCCCGAACTGCTTCACGGTCGGATCGCCGTTGAGGATGAAGCTGGCGAAGACCGCGATCATGATCAGGGCCGCCGCCGAGACCACGCGGGCGCCGCTCGCGACCCCCCCGGCGATCGCCTCCTGGTCGCTCACTCCGGGCTTGCGGTGCTGCTCGATCTGGCTGATCAGGAACACCTGGTAGTCCATCGAGAGCCCGAAGAGGACCGCGAACATGATCAGCGGCACGAAGCTGGCGATCGGGTCGGTGCCGCTCGCCGTGTCGAGGCCGACCAGGTCGAGGCCCCAGCCGAACTGGAAGCAGGCGGTCACGACCCCGAACGCGGCCGCCACCGCGAGCACGTTGGCGAGCGCCGCCTGGGCCGGGATCAAGAGCGAGCGGAACGCGACCATGAGGACGAGGAACCCGAGCGCGATCACGGCCGCGATCACCAGCGCCAGGCGCGAGGAGATCGCCGCCGCGAGGTCGACGTAGGAGGCGGTCTGCCCGCCGACGTGCGCG
>CAZARJ010000008.1:0-7438 GCA_964487515.1 uncultured Conexibacteraceae bacterium
CGCCCCGGCGGCCAGCTCGCAGACGGCGGCCGAGGCCGCGCGCGCGGCGCCGCAGCCGGAGACCGTGCGCCGCAGCTCCGCCACGCGGCCCTCACGCAGCCGCAGCGCGATCCCGATCCGATCGCCGCAGGCCGCCCCGCCCGCGCTCCCGCGCGCCATCCCCGGCCCGGCCTCGCCGAGCCGCGAGTCGTCGTCCAGGTAGAGCTCGAACGCCTCCGCATCCATCCCGCTCAGGGTAGCCGCGGCCCGCGGCGGGCCCCCCGGGCGGCGCCGGGGCTCCTCGCTAGTGGCGGTCGCGGAACGGGTAGGGCGGGACCTTGCCGCCCTTGTAGAGCGCGTCGTCGAGCGCCTGGCGCACGCTTGCCGGGCCGCGGAAGCCGTAGGAGACGGACGCGGTCGGCTGCTTGCCGCTCAGCTTCCGGGGCCGGATCACGACCAGCGCCGGGACCCGCGTCACGGGCAGCCCCGAGGTGATCCGCGCGTAGCGGGCGATGCGATCCGCGCCGACGACGAAGACGGCCGCGTCACGGCGCTTGGCGAGGCGCTTGGTGGAGCGCTCGACGAGCGGCGAGGCGGCGCCCTTCGGATCGACGACCAGAAGCGCGATCGCCTTGTTGGCCCGGTAGGCGGAGAGGACGTCGGCGGGGATCCCCTGCCCGGGCCTGATCGGCCCGGTCGCGGCGGAGCTCGCCGGCGGGACGGCCGGGGTCGCCGCGGCATCCGGCGCGGCAGTCGTCTCCGGCGTGGCAGTCGCATCCGGCGCGACAGCGGCATCCGGCGTGGCGGCGGTGGTCGCGGCCGGGGGCGTTGTGAGGGGATCGGCGGCGCTGCTGCTGCCCGAATCGCTGCCGCCACCCCCCATCTGCATGAAGAAGATCACGGCGAAGGCGACGCCGACGATGCCGATCACGGCCGCCTGGACGACGGGGTTCTCGTTCAGCGCCTGCCTCATCGCACGCCCCGATCGAGATAGGTGGGCTCCAGCTCGCCGGTGCCGCCCGGCTTCTGAACCCTGTCATACAGGTGGGAGCCTGCCATGACGCCCAGGGACGCCACAGACGACGGCTCCCGAGCCAATCGTGTTGGTTCACATTTAAGGCGACTGTCGTACGAGCTCGGGCCCATGATCAAGCTACCAGGGCGGATCGACCGGCGGGCGGAAAAGCTTGAATCCTGGGCTGGTCGAATCGCTGCAAGACGGACCCGCCCCCGGTCGAATCCGCATCAGGACCGGAAGGAGCGGCGGGCGTCCTCGGGGTCGTCGTGCAGGATCAGGGCGACGAGCGCCTCCCCGCGGAAGACGAGCTCGAGGGCGATCGGGGAGCGGTCGGCGAGCGCGCCGTCCTCCTTCCACAGGTAGTGGACCTCGCCCAGCGCCAGGACCGAGCCCTCCCCCGCCAGCAGCCGCTCGGCGACGTAGGTGCGGAGCAGATGGTCGAACTCCTTCGTCGCCCAGGCGAGCGCCGCGGCGACGCCGCGCTGGGTCGCCCGGCCGGTGTGGATCTCGACGTCGGCGGCGAGCAGCGGCTCGAGGCGCTCGGCGTCGCGCGCGGCGAGCGCCTCGAGGACCGCGCGCGCCCGCTGCTCGAGATGCTCCGGCGACTCGCTCACGGCTCCCGTCCACCCTGAAAGCGGTGCCCGAGCCAGGCCCCGACGGCGCCCTCCCGCGCGAAGCTGAGCGCGAGCAGCGCGACGCCCGCCGCGCAGATCAGCAGCGGCCAGCCGGCGAGGGTGCCCTCGGGGCTCGGATCGTCGAGGTCGAAGCCGACGCTGAGCAGGAAGACGGCGAGCGCCGCCCCGCCGACGTAGACCGGACCGCGCAGGCCCCGGCCGAGGCCGAAGAGGACCAGGGCGATCCCGATGAGCAGGGTGAGCAGATCCCAGATCCAGCTCTGGCCCGTCTGCGAGCCGGGCACCGGGCCGATCAGGAACGCCGCGAGCGGCCCGAGCGAGCTCACGAAGCGGGTCGCGAGCGTCGCGACCACGCCGAGCGACAGCGCGATCAGGGCCGCCACCCCGGCGCCGGTCAGCAGGTCGACGTAGGCCGCCTCCGGCTCGATCGGGGCGCGCCTGCGGACCGCGGCCGCGAGCAGCGCGAGGGCGCCGGCGAGCAGCAGGATCAGCACCCGGGCGGCGTCGAGGTCGACGCCGACGCCCTCCGGCAGCGCCTCGTTGACCAGCGCGACCCAGGAGAGCGCGAAGTAGACGGCGCCGAGCAGGAGCTGGAAGCGCACCGCGGCCACCCGCCAGGCGATGAGCGCCGCGGCGGCGCAGGCGGCGAAGACGAAGATCGCGACCAGCGAGCGGTCGTAGCCGGCGTCGATGACGGTGGCGAGCTGAAACAGCGCCAGCGGCAGGATCAGCGCGCCGAGCACGGTGTAGAGGGCCTGCCAGCGCCGGTCGCGGCCCGCGAGCAGCCGGCCGGCGATCCCCATCCCGTAGAGGAGGCCGGCCGCGAGCGCGTAGACGAGGAGGAGCGCCGGCTCGCCGAAGGGATCGGGGAAGGGCCCGGCGGAGCCGCCCCGGATCGCGACCAGCAGCAGGCCCACCGCGATCAGCAGCCCGGCGACGCTGCGGATCGCCTCGCGGCCGTCGTCGGGTCGCAGCGCCTCCCGGAGCCGGCTCACGCGCGCCTCGCCTCCCGCGGGCCGCTCACCCCTGCGGCGGCGCCTGGCTGACGATCCCGAGCTCGCGCAGTTGCGCCGCGTCGACCGGCGCCGGAGCCCCGGTGAGCGGGTCGGAGCCGGAGGCGGTCTTGGGGAAGGCGATCACGTCGCGGATCGACTCCGCCCCGGCCGCGAGCGCGCAGATCCGGTCGACCCCGTAGGCGATCCCGCCGTGCGGAGGGGCGCCGTAGCGCAGGGCCTCGAGCAGGAAGCCGAAGCGCGCCTCCGCCTCCGCGGCGTCGATCCCGAGCAGCCCCAGGACCTCCCGCTGCCGCTCCGGGTCGCTGATCCTGATCGACCCGCCGCCGATCTCCCAGCCGTTCCAGACCAGGTCGTAGGCGAGCGCGCGGAGCCCGGCCGGCTCGCCGGGGTCGCCGTCGAAGGAGGTGAAGGGGTGATGCAGCGGGTCCCAGCGGCCCTCGGCCTCGCTCCACTCGAGCAGCGGCCAGTCGACGATCCAGCAGAGGGAGTGCGAGCCGGCGGGGATCTCCCCCCAGCGCTCGGCGAGCCGCCGCCGCATCGTGCCCAGCACCTGGTTCGCGACCGCGGGCTGGTCGGCGACGATCAGCAGCAGATCGCCCTCCTCGGCGGCGAGCGCGCCGTTGAGCGCCGCCAGCTCCTCGCCGGTGAGGAACTTGGCGGTCGGCGAGCGCCAGCCGTCTCCCTCCCGGAAGGCCCAGACGAGGCCCTTCGCCCCGAGCTCCTGGGCGGTCGAGATCAACCCGTCGAGCTCCGAGCGCGGCAGCTCGCGCCGGCCGGCGTTCAGGCCCTTGACGACGCCGCCGCCGTCGAGCGTGCCGCGGAAGACGCGGAACTCCGTCTCCCGCAACGCCCCGGAGAGCTCGACCAGCTCCATGCCGAAGCGGGTGTCGGGCTTGTCGGTTCCGAAGCGGGAGAGCGCCTCGGCGTGCGGGATGCGCTCGATCGGGACCGGGACCTCGATCCCGGCGGCGGCGAGCACGTGCGCGATCAGCCGCTCGTTGGCCTCGATCACGTCGTCGACCCCGACGAACGACATCTCGATGTCGAGCTGGGTGAAGTCGGGCTGGCGGTCGGCGCGCAGGTCCTCGTCCCGGAAGCAGCGCGCGATCTGGTAGTAGCGCTCGAAGCCCGAGACCATGAGCAGCTGCTTGAAGAGCTGCGGCGACTGCGGCAGCGCGTAGAAGGAGCCCCGGCGCAGGCGGCTGGGGACGAGGAAGTCCCGCGCGCCCTCGGGGGTGGAGCGGGTCAGCACCGGCGTCTCGATCTCGAGGAAGCCGTCGCCGTCGAGCTGCTCGCGCATCGCCCGCACCAGCCGCGCCCGCAGCTCGATCGCATCCCGCATCTCCTCGCGGCGCAGATCCAGATAGCGGTAGCGCAGGCGCGTCTCCTCGCCCACGTCGCCGGCGCCGTAGCCCTCGATCTCGAACGGGGGCGTGTCGGCGTCGGAGAGGCGCTCGGCCTGCGCCACGCGCACCTCGACCGCGCCGGTGGGCAGCTCCGGGTTGACGGTCTCGGGGTCGCGCTCGACGACCCGTCCGGCGACGCTGAGCACGTCCTCGGAGCGCAGGGCGTGGCCGAGCTGGAAGCCCTCCCCGACCTCGTCCGGATCGAAGACGAGCTGCACGATCCCGGTCCGGTCGCGCAGGTCGATGAAGATCAGCCCGCCGTGGTCGCGGCGGCGATGCACCCACCCGGCGAGCCGCAGCTCGTCGCCGACCCGCCCGCCGAGCACCTCCCCGCACCAGGCGTCGCGGTAGTCGTTGCCGCGCAGGCGGGGCGGCGCGATGGAATCGGGGCTGGGTCCGGGACCGCTCACGGTCCGGCAGTCTCGCAGGGGCGGCCGCGCGGGCGCGGGCAGGCGGGCGGCGAGACGGATGGGGAGCGCCCAGATCGCCTCCAATTCCGGTGCCGGAACGAATAGGCTGGCCCTGTTCGTTCCGGAACTGGAGGGTTTCCCGTGCATGTCCTGTCCGCTGTGGGCCGCTACGTCCGCCGCCACCACTGGGGCCTGATCGCGACGTTCATCGCGCTCGGCGGCACCGCGTACGCCGCCACCGAGATCAAGCGCAACTCGATCAAGACCAAGCACATCGCGAAAGGCGCGGTGGCGGCGAACAAGCTGAAGAAGGACGCGGTCCGGTCGTCCAAGGTCAAGAACAGGTCCCTGAAGGCGATCGACTTCGCGCCCGGCCAGCTCCCGGAAGGGCCGCCCGGGCCCGCGGGATCCCCCGACACCCCGCAGCAGGTGCTCGACAAGATCCTTCAGGTCGACGGGTCCGGATCGGGGCTGGATGCCGACCGGGTCGACGGCGTGGAGGCGGACCAGCTCCTGCGGGGCGTATCGGGGTCGCTGAAGCTCAGCGACTCGCCCGGAGACGCTTTCAACACGAACGCCGACATCTTCAACGTGAACGGCGCGAGGGTGGCCGGGATGTGCATCGAGAACCGGAACGGAACCGGCGAGTATTCGGCGTGGGTCTACATCTACCCGCCGTCCGGGGCATCGGTGACCATCGCCCGCAGCGACGGCCAGACGTTCAACGTGCCGGCGGCCCCCGGCACGGGTGTGCCGGTCGCCGCAACGACGGTGACCGGAGGCGCGAACTCGGTACGAGGGGGCTGGTTCACGATGTATATCCCCAACCAGGATCGGTTCCTGAGCGGCTTCGCGAGCGCCGAGGTCAACGACACCAACAGCGGCGAGACCTGCACCTTCGCCGCCAACGCGCAGGTCGGCGGGGCGCCGTAGCACGGCCACCGAACCGCCTTTCCGGCAACGCGCGGGCCATCTGGTGACCGGCCGGCAGCTGCGCGCGCCGGCCGGTGCCCGCGCCGGCTATCCGGTGACCACCGACGCCGCGGCGGCGATCGCCTCGGCGAGCTCGGCCTCGGCGAGGCGGCGCTGCTCACCGCTGCCCATGTCGCGCAGGGTCGCCTCGCCACCGTCCTCGAGGATCACGGCGAAGCGGGCGCCGCAGCGGTCGGCCTGCTTCATCTGCCCCTTGTGGGAGCGGCCGGCGAGATCGATCCGCGTCGCGATCCGCGAGCGGCGCAGGGCGAGCGTGAGCGCGAAGGCCCGCTCGGCATCCTCGGGGCCGGCGATCACGAAGGCAGCCGGCGAGCGCGGCGGCGGTGTCTCCCGCATCGCCAGCAGGATGCGCTCGATGCCCGCCGCCCAGCCGACGCCGGGCGTGGCCGGTCCGCCGAGCTGCTCGACGAGCCCGTCGTAGCGGCCGCCGCCGCCGACCCCCGACTGCGCGCCGAGCCGCGGGCAGTTGAACTCGAACACGGTGCGCGTGTAGTAGTCGAGCCCGCGCACGAGGGTGCCGTCGAGGCGGTAGGGCACCTCGGCCTCGGTCAGCATCCGGCAGACGGCCTGCAGGTGGGCCTCGTCCTCGGGCGCGAGCGAGTCGAGCATCGTCGGCGCGTTGGCCATCACCGCGCGCGTGCCCTCGTGGTCGGCGTCGAAGGCGCGCAGCGGGTTGGTGTCGATGCGGGAGCGCACGTCGTCGGAGAGCTCCGACTCGTGCTCGCGCAGGAACATGCGCAGCAGGTCGCGATAGGCCTCGCGCGAGCCGGGCGTGCCGAGGCTCGAGATCCGCAGCTCCGCGTCGTCGATGCCGAGCCCGCGCAGGAGCTCGTCCAGCAGCACGATCAGCTCCGCGTCGGCGAGCGGCGAGTCGGTGCCGATCACCTCGGCGCCGATCTGGTTGAACTCCCGGAAGCGGCCCTCCTGGGGGCGCTCGTAGCGAAAGAACGGGCCCTGGTACCAGAGCTTCACCGGCTGCGCGAGCTTGTGCATCCCGTGCTCGACGTAGGCGCGGCAGATCGGGGCGGTGCCCTCCGGCCGCAGGGTGACCGAGCGGCCTCCTTGATCTTCGAAGGTGAACATCTCCTTGCGGACGATGTCGGTGGACTCCCCCACCCCGCGCTCGAACAGGCTCGTGTCCTCGAAGATCGGCGTCTCGATCCGCCCGTAGCCGGCCGCGTCCAGCAGCTCGGCCCCGTGCGCTGCGATCAGGTTCCGCGCCGGCTCACTCTCCGGCAGGATGTCGAATGTCCCCTTCGGGGCTTTGAGCGTTCGGTGTTTCGCGGACACAGAACAGGAAGCTACACCGGCCCCACCCCGTCGCGGCGATATCGCGCCGCTCAGGCCGAGAGCTCGCGCAGGAACGGGTTGCTCGCCCGCTCGGCGCCGAGCGTCGTGATCCCCATGTGGCCGGGGTAGACCGTCGTCTCGGGTGGATAGCCCTCGACGAGCATCCGCAGCGACTTCTCCAGCGTCGGCCAGTCGCCGCCCGGCAAATCGACGCGGCCGACCGAGCCCTGAAAGAGCACGTCGCCGCTGAACAGCGCCGCCTCGCCGGCGATCGCGTAGGTGACGTGACCGGGGCTGTGGCCGGGCGTGAAGAGGACGTCGATCTCGAAGCCCGCCAGCTCGAGCCGCTCGCCGCCGGCGACGGTCTCGTCGGCGTCGTAGCTCTCGTAGGGGCCGAAGCCCTCCCAGGGGACGAAGCTCATGATGTCGGCCAGAACCGGGACCTCGAGCTCGGGGCAGTAGACGGGGGCGCCGGTCTCGCGCGCGACCGGGGCCACCGCGCCGACGTGGTCGAAGTGCGTGTGGGTGAGCAGGATCGCCTCCAGCTTCAGGCCGAGCTTCTCGATCGCGCCGAGCAGCAGCGGCGCCTCCTCCCCCGGATCGACGATCAGCGCCCGCTCGGAGCCGTCGCGGCGGAAGATGTAGGAGTTCTCCTGGACCGGTCCGACGGTGAAGCTGCGGACGTCCACGG
>CAZARJ010000008.1:7538-23647 GCA_964487515.1 uncultured Conexibacteraceae bacterium
AAGATGTAGGAGTTCTCCTGGACCGGTCCGACGGTGAAGCTGCGGACGTCCACGGCGCTCAGCCCTTGCCGGCCTTCGCGGTCTCGGAGCCGGCCTTGCTTCCCCCGTCGCCCTCCTCGGCCTTGCCGCCACCGTTCTTCTCGGCCTGGCGCGGCTTGCGCCGCTGCGCCTTCTCGGCCGCCGCCTGGGCGCGCTCGCGCTGCAGGCGGCTCATGTAGCGGCGGTGGAAGAGGGTCTCGGTCCAGTAGCCGAGCGGGACGTAGAAGCCGGCCGCGATCACGGTGAGGACGATCGCGCCCCCGACCGGCTGGCCGAAGAGCAGCGAGATCGGCAGCAGCAGCGCGGCGAAGAGGATGCCGCGGGTGGCCGCGCCCTTCCAGGTCGGCGGCTTGGCGCGCCGGTCGACGGGCTGGCGGGCCGCGCCCTTCTTGCCTCGCCCCTTGCCGCTGCGGGCCTGCGCCATCGCCTCCTGGCGGTTGCGCGGCCGCGAGCGCGAGCGGCGATCGATGCTTCCCGTCTGGGTGCCGCGGTGCTTGCGGCGGCGTCGTTTTGAGTTCCCTGGCATGAGCGTCGGAGGTTAGCCCGTCCCTCCGGGACGGGGCCGGCAACCGGCCCTGCTGAGCTTGCAGTTACCCGGAAATATCCCGGTGAAGGACAAGCTCGGGCCGGCCGGCGACGGAGCCCGCCCGCCGCCGCCGACCTTGCACTTATCGGGGAATGGTCCGGGTTTGGACAAGCTCGGGGACGCGGAGCGATTCGCCGGACCGCCGAGCTTGCACTTATCCGGAAATAGTCCGCGTTGGGACAAGGTCGCGGCCGCGGAGCATGGTCTGTTCGGAGCGGCCGGAGGTGGGCCGGTTCGGCGGCATCGGCGTCGACGCGGCGTGCGGCGTCGCTCAGCCCCGGTCGAGCCCGGCGAGGCGGGACTCGATCGTGCGCCCGCGCGGGTCGGGGCCGGCGATCGGGACGTCGTCGGGATAGCCGGCCAGCGCCGCCTCGGGGACCAGCCCGACCAGCTCCGCGGACTCGGGGCGCAGCCCGTGGCCGGCGGCGAGCTCGCGGACCCGCTCCACCACCTCCCCGAGCGGCACGGCGAGCGGGTCGTGGACGTTGGTCGAGATCTGCACGAGCCCCGGGCCGAGGTCGATCGCCAGCGCCCGGACCCCCGGTAGGCCGCCGCCCGACTCGCGCAGGGCGGCGGCGATCGCCACCCCGGCCTCGATCTCGGCGCCCTCGGCGAGCACCACGTTGAAGGCGGCCAGCGGCGGGCGGGCGGTGACCAGGACGGCGCCGGCGCCCGGGTGCGGCGCGGGCGGGCCGAGGTCGGGCGCCAGCTCGCCGTCGCGCATCCGGCGGTCGAGCTCCAGCGGGCCGCCGCGGCGGAAGAAGGCGCGCTCGGCCCGCTCGGACGTCCGCGCCAGATCGCCGTAGAGGAAGACGGGCAGATCGAGCGCCGCCAGGCCCTCGGCGATCGCCAGCGCCGCCTCCTGGGCCTCCTCGCGCAGCTCCGGGCGATGCCAGACGAGCGGGCAGACGTCGAGGGCGCCGATGCGCGGATGGGCGCCCTCCTGCCGCCGCATGTCGATCGTCGCGATCGCCGTCGCCGCGAGGCCGAGCAGCGCGCCGACGAGGGCGGGCCCGGGGCCGGCCAGGGTCAGGACGGTGCGGTCGTGGATCGCGTCGGAGTGGCGGTCCAGCAGCGCCACGGCGGGGTCGGCGACGCTCGCCTCGAGGGCCCCGATGACGCCCTCGTCGCTGCCGACCGAGAGGTTGGGGACGGCGAGCAGAGGTGTGCCGGCCACGGCGGGCTAGAGGAGCAGCTCGCCGTCGCGGACGATCTCGGTGCCGTCCACGGTGACCACGGGGCGCATGATCACGCAGTCGAGATGCACCGGCACCTGGATCCGGCCCCCGATCGCGGCCGACGCGCCGAAGGCGACGTGGGCGGTGCCGAGGAGCTTCTCGTCCTCGAGGACGTTGCCGGTCAGGATCGCCTTCTCGTTGGTGCCGATCCCGAGCTCGGCGATCGTCGTGGCCTGCTCGCCGCCGGCGGCGAGCAGCTTCATCAGCGCCTCGCCCTCGGAGCCGGTGGCATCGGTGAGCCGCCCGCCCTCGACGGTCAGGGTGACCGGCGCGGCCGGGACGCCGACCTCGGCGATCGTCCCGTCGACCACCAGGGTCCCCTCGCAGGCGCGATCGTCGGGCGAGATGAACCCCTCGCCGCAGGGCAGGTTGCCGAACGCGGCCGGGCCGCTGAGCTCGCCGGCGTCGGGGATCGCGCTGCGGCCCTCGAGGCCGAGGCGCAGGTCGCTGCCGTTGGCGCAGGTGATCCGGGCCTCGGTGCCGGCGTCGAGGACGTCGGCGATCGCGTGCCCCCGCCGCCGCAGCTCCGCCATGTCGGCGCTCATCACCCGGGCCAGCATCTCCTCGGTGACGCCGGGCAGCGTCGCGATCCGGGCGCCGGCCTCGGAGGCCCGCTTGCGCGCGTCGGTGTGGGAGAGCGACTGCACGGTCGGCGCCAGGACGACGTCGGCGGCCGCCATCGCGGCGGCGACCGGGCCCGGCGGCTCGCCGGCATGGGTGGCGCGCTCGGCCATCAGGGCGAGGACGGCGTCGGCGCCCGCCCGTCCGGCCTCCCCGCGCAGCCGCTCACCGAGGCCGAGCGTCGCCGGGTTGGCGATCACCAGCACCTCCTCCCCGTCCCGCACGCCGAGGCAGTCGTTGACCACCGCGCTGACGGCACGGCCCAGATCCTCGCGGTCGGGTGTCCGCTGAGCGCTCATCGGTGCACGACCCTAACGCGCCGTCCGTCGCGCTGGATGGAGAGCTCCTCGGCGATCACGAGCAGGACGAGGACGGTAGTGAGCAGCGCCGCGACGACGATCGCCGCCGCGGAGGACGAGGCGAGGCCGACCAGCACGCAGGCGAGCGCCGCCGCCGTCCGCTTCGGACTCAGCGAGCCGGCCGCGCGGAGGCGCAACAGCGAGAGGCTCGCCAGATACAGCGCCGGCCCGCCGGCGAGCACCAGCAGCTCGCTCGTCTCCAGGGGGTCGCCCGGGTGCAGCAGCAGGATCTCGTCGCCGACCGCGCTGAGGATGATCGCGGCGACGATCGCAGCGTGCATGTAGGTGTAGATGTCGCGGGCGACGAGCGTGCGGCGCTCGGGATCGTCGAGATGGCCGGAGAAGCGGTCGGCGGCGCGGTTGAAGTAGAGCCACCAGAGCGCGGCGCTGCCGATGAAGGCGATCACGAACGCGACGACCTGCTCGAGCTCGAGGTCGAGCCCGGCCGCCGTCGCGCCGGTGATCGCGATCGACTCGCCGAGCGCGATGATCACGAAGAGCTGGAAGCGCTCGGCGAAGTGCTCGCTGATCACGTTCCAGTCCTGCAGGTGGACGCGGCGCATCCCCGGAACCGCGTAGGTGAAGAGCGGCGCCGAGTAGTCGATCGCCAGGGCGATCAGCCAGAGCACGGTCCGCGTGACTCCCCCGTCCACGAGCCCGCCCGCGAGCCAGAACGCGCCCGAGAAGCAGAACCAGGTCAGGATGCGTGCCGCACGGAGCCGCTCCAGCGAGCCGCGCGTCCCCGAGACGAAGGTCAGGAAGGCGTGCCGGCCGACCTGGATCGCGACGTAGGCGCCGACGAAGAGCAGCGCCCGCTCGCCCCAGGCCTCGGGGATCGCGACCGCCAGCAGCAGGCTGCCGAGCATCACCGCGAGCACCATCCCCCGCACCGCCGGCGCCTCCACGTCGAGCTCGTTGGTGACCCAGGTGGTGTAGTTCCAGGCCCACCAGACGGCGAGCAGGATCACCGCCGCCTGCCCGGCTCCCTCCCAGCTCAGGTTGTCGAGCAGCAGGTGCGAGACCTGGGTGATCGCGAAGACGAAGACCAGGTCGTAGAACAGCTCCAGGTTGGAGGCCCGCGCCGCGACCCCGTCGCCCCGCTGTCGCTGAAACCTCGCCACCCGGCGAAAAACGTACTGCGCCCGGCGGCCTCAGCTCGATCCGGATGCGTGCTCGACGGTCGCGTCGACGATCGTCTCCCAGTCGGATCGGTCGATCCCGTGGCCGGCCCCTTCGAGGGAGAGCAACCTCGCGCCGGGGATCTCCTCGGCCAGCGCCCGGCCGTGCCCGAGCGGGAACATCGGATCGGCCGTGCCGTGGATCACGAGCGTGGGCGCGGCGATCGAGGTGAGCGACCCCGCCGGCGCCTCGCCGTCACCGAGGATCTCGTGGTTCTGCGCAGCGGCGGGGTTCCGCGCCCGGTCGAGGTCGCGGCGGACCAGCGCCCGGGCGGCGGCCTCGTCGAACGGGCGCTGATCGCCGGCCAGGACGCGCTGATAGCCGGTCAGGTAGTCGGCGATCGACTCCCGGTCGCCCCAGTCGACCTCCGCGGCAGCCACGAACCGCGTGAACGCGTCCGCCGGGGGCGGAAGCTCACGCGGGCCGGGCAGGGCGCTAGTGGTGCTGACCAGGACGAGCGAGTCGACCCGCTCGGGATGGGCGAGGGCGATCATCTGGGCGATCCCCCCGCCGGCCGAGACGCCGAGCAGGCAGGCCGATCGAAGGTCGTGAGCGTCGAGGACCCGGACCGCATCGGCGACCAGGTCCATGGCGTCGTACTCGGGATGTCCCGGCTCGTAGGTGACGGATCGCCCGGTGTCGCGGTGGTCGTAGCGAATTACGAAGAAGCCCCGGCCGGCGAGCATCCGACAGAAGCCCTCCTCCCACCAGAGCATCGACGCCCCCGCCCCCATGATGAGGAGAACCGCCGGATCGCCCCGCTCCCCGAACGACTCGACGCACAGCTCGACCCCGTCGGCCTCGATCACCCGCTCCGCCACCGTCGCACCATTCTCGCGGGCCATTCCCCGCCGGGTCAACGCCCCGCGGCCGGGCGCATTCCCGCGCGCCCCATCCAGAGGCTCAAGCGCCGCTGGGATCGGCCCGCCGCCCTGGAACCAACCCCGCCGCGCCGCTACGATCCCCCGCGCGCCGGAGTAGCTCAGCTGGTTAGAGCAGCGGAATCATAATCCGCGTGTCGGGAGTTCGAGTCTCTCCTCCGGCATCTTCAGAACCGCTTTCTAAAGCGGTTTCGTCCTCCCCGCCCTCGACGTCGATGTCCTCGCGTGCACCCACCGTGCACCCAGATGCACCGTCGGTCTGCCGATCGAGCAATCGCGAGAGCCGGTCGGCCGCGTCGTGCTGGGGCACGTGGTGGACGTAGATCATCGTCGTCTGGATGTCGGCGTGGCCCATGAACGCCTTCACGTCGGTCAGCGGGAACGCCTGCACCGCGATCGTCCCGAACGTGTGGCGCAGGTCGTGGAATCGGATCCGCTTCAGCCCCGCCGAGTCGAGCGCCCGATAGAAGCGCCGCCGCAGCGCCGAGTCCTCGATGTGCTCACCGACCTCGTTGACGAACACGCGGTCCTCGTCGGAGGTCCACCGCTTGCGCCGGCTGAGCTCGTCGAGCGCCCGCGCCGCCTGGTCGACCAGCGGCACCGAGCGCACCTTGCCCGACTTCGTCGGCCCGTCCGCATCGACGGTGTAGGAGCGCCGCACGAAGATCACTCGCCGCATCCAGTCGATGTCGGCCCAGCGCAGCCCGCGCAGCTCCCCGAGCCGCAAGCCGCTGAACGCCGCGACCGTGAAGAGCGCCGCGTCCTGGTCCGTCACGGCGTGTTGGGCGAGCAGTTCGACCTGGTGCGGCTCGAGGGCCGTGAAGTCGCCCGAGCGCCGCTGAGGCTGGCGCTCAGCGTTCGCGACGGGGTTTCCCGGCAGGTCCCAGACCCGGCCGGCCCGCCTGAAGATCGAGTGCAGCTGCTGGAGCCGCTTGTTGATCGTTCGCGCGCTCAGCCGCCCCTCCGCGACCATCCGCTCGCGGAACGCCTCGACCGCGGCCGTCGTGATAGTCGACAGCGGCGTCTCCGCCCCGAACTCCGGCACGAGCCGCTTGTCGATCTCCCGCCGGTAGTCGCGGACGGTGGACGGCCGCCGCTTGCGATCGACGGTGACGTACCGCATCCACTCTTCGCAGGCCTGCGCGAAGGTCACCTCCGCGCCAGGCGGCGGCTCAACCTCGACGCCGGGATCCCGACCGGCGAGCATCTCCGCAAGCCGCAGCTCCGCCTGCGCCCGCGTGAGGTAGCCCTCCGGCGGCCGACTCCGTTTCGACCAGACCGGCCCGAGCCGCCGCTGCAGGCGCCGCCCATCAGCGGTGCGGATCTGTGCGTAGAAGACGGGCCCGCCGGCGCGGTCCAGAACGCGCACGAATCCCGTGGGTTGCCGCGCCGCGCTCATCGCCTACGAAGGGGCACCGAGGGTGGGGATGCGTCCCGCCTGGTGGTCGCGATTCGCCCGCCCCGCCGGCGTGTCCTTCTGCCCCGCGATCCAATCCTCGACATCCGCCTCATCGAATCGACGGTAGCGCCCGCACCGAACGGAAGGCAGCGCCCCCGATCGCGCCGCCCGGTAGACCCACGACCGCTGCACCTTCAACCGCTCAGCCACCTCGTCCGCCGTCAACAGCTCGCCCCGGTTCCCGTCCGTCATCTCAAGCACCTCCGCTCTCGCCGAATCACCTACCTCCCAGTCGGAGAACCCGTCCATTTGTATGGACCAACCCCCTGCCATCTCGCCTCGCCCCACCCCACTCCCTGCCCTCGACCGCCCGTCCACCCCGTCCCTCGACCAGCTCCCTTCCCCGCCGTCGCCGACCCCGATCACACACATCGTGTGGGGGCGAGGTCGGCGGCGGCGGGGGCCCACAACCCCACGCCCCAAGCCAAATCCGGGTGGACGGGCGGTCCATAGGTGCGTCCACCCCCTGAATCGCCCGAACGCGGGTCGGCCCAGCGTCCGAATCGCGTCCTAGATTCGACGGACCATGTGCGGATCGCCGACAGGGCGCTACCTCGAGTCCCGCGTCCCGTTCGGTGGCGAGCGTTCAGTGTCGACAGCTGCTTCCAGCGCGTGTCTTAGGGGGCGTGTCCATCCAGGGCGGGGTCTTAGGGTCGGATGACGTCTACCGCATTGCCAGCCCGAGCCGGGGAAGAGGCCGAGCCCTGGGCACCCCCGCACTGCGATGTCCCGCGGCGCGGCCTCCCTCTCACCGCACTGGTAGAGACCGCTGCTCAACCGCATCGCTCACTCCTCTCGGCCATGTCAGCAAGCGGCGAGGCGAGCATTGCCGAAGCAGTACGACTCATCATGGAGTGCCGCGACGCTGCTCAAGCGAGCCGGCTCATAGCCGGCATCGTGGCGATCCGGGTAGCGAGCCTGGGGCGCCCGACCACGGTTCACGATGCTCTTGAATGGTTCTCGGGTGAGCGGATCGACGCGCAGCCGGGAATTCTTGCCCTGAAATGGAGCTCGCCCCCCGATGAGAACCTGACCGGACTCCTGCCGTATGTCCTCGATCCCTTCGGCCTGACCACCAGGCGCTCCTTGCTTTCCGGCCGAGGCTCTGCGAGGGAGCGCGCAGAACGCAAGAACCTTGGAACCTTCTACACGCCTGGCGACGTCGCCAGAGCCCTTGCGGCCGAGGTGATAACGGCCTCTACGCGCAGTGTTCTGGACCCGGCCTGCGGCGCGGGCGTCTTTCTCCGCGCCGCGTTCAGCGAGCTTTCGATGGAGCGGCCTGCGCATCAAGCGGTCAGGTCCCTGTTTGGCGTGGATATCGACCCGCTGGCCATAGACGCCTGCGCCCTCGTTCTGACCCACGACTGGCTGCGCCGGGAGGCACTCGCGGCCGGTGAATCCCCAGACGAGCGGTTCGCTGTAGTCCGGCGTCAGCTCACCTGCGGGAATGCACTGGACCTGTTCGCTGAACCAGCGCAAGATCCGTTGTTTGGTTCGGCCACCGCAGGCGTAGGCCACCACTCGCTGCCACCTGTTATCGACGCCGTGCTGATGAATCCACCGTTTGCGTCGGCGAGAGCGCTTCAGTCGGAAACGCGCGCCAGCTACGCGTCCCTCAGCGCGGCCCCCCGTTCTTCATCGAGCAATCTCGCGTGGCCGTTCTGGGAGCTCGTCGCCCGGGCCACCAGCTGGACCGGGCGCGCAGGTGTCGTTCTTCCGCTGTCCATCGCGTATCGAAACGACCCCGCCGCGCGCGCGGCGCGGCGAGCGGCGTTTGCGACCGGCTCGTGGGAGTTCCGCTTCTTCGACCGAACGCCCGACGCAATCTTCGGAGACGACATCAAGCAGCGAATCGCCATCGGCATCAAACGCCCGGGCCCAGTTGGGCACATACGGACGCACTCGCTGCGGCGGTGGTCGGCGGATCGCCGTGACGCCGCGCTTCGCTTCGAGCCGGCCGAAGGCACCAGCTACCGGGCCACCGACGGCCCGATGCTCAAGATTGGATCTGGCCTCGAGCGAGCCGCGCTCGAGCGTCTACAGAAGGGCGGAGCCACGCTCGGCGAGCGAGTCCGCGCGGCGCGCCTAGTCGCCCCTGCGGAGTTGACGGATACCGGACGAGAGATCGTCATCGCGCCGACTGCGTACAACTGGATCGGTGTGTTCCGCGACAGCGCAGCCGCTCTCGAAGCCCGGAGGGCCGCGGCGGGCAAGGTGGCTCAGCTCCTATTCCCGACCAAGGCGATGGCGGACGCCGCATATGGCGTCATTTCGTCGCGGGTCTTTCTTTGGTGGTGGCGGGTGACCGGAGACCTGTTTCACGTGCCGCTGCGAGCGCTAACCGGCGCTCCGTTCGACCTCGGCAGGCCGGCTGAACGCGAGCTGCGCACGCTGGCCGAGGCTGGTCGACGATGCTGGGCCGCAGCCTTCGCAGATCCGATCGTTTCCGTCAATCGGGGCGTGCGTACCATCGCGTACGCGGCATCGGATGCGGCGGCGCTCGACACGGTTGATACCGCGGTCTGCCTTGCGTTCGGGCTGGACCGCGAGTTCGTCCGCTTCGTCCGAGAGGATTCGGAGCGTCTACGAATCGCCGGAAGGAGCGGCTGACCGCTTGGCCCCGACCACCAAACAGAAGGAAGCGAGTCGCCTCACCAAGGAGGAGTGGCGCGAATACACCAAGACCGTGTGGTCGATCGCCAACACGGCCGACGAGGACCATCCGGCGGTCTTTCCAGCCGAGATCCCGCGGCGCCTGATCAAGATGTTCAGCTTCTGCGACGAGACGGTGCTGGACCCGTTTGCCGGCGTCGGGACGTCTGCCCACACGGCGCTCGAGCTGGATCGTCGGGCAATAGCCGTCGAGCAAAACCCTGAGTTCGCTGCCCGGATCCGAGAAGGCCACAAGCGCGATCTTGAGGGCGGGGCCCTGCAGGTTCATCTCGGAGACTGCCGGGAAATGGACTTCCTAGAGGACGACAGCGTCGGATTGATCGTCACCTCACCCCCATACTGGAACAAGGCTGACTACGGCGGCAACGGCCACAACCTCGGCAACGTGTCGGGGTACTCAGAGTTCCTGCGGGCCATGCGTCCCGCAATCGAAGAATGCTTCCGTGTCCTTGCACCGGGTCGAAAGCTCGCCCTCGTGACCGCCAACGTCAACCAGTACACCGACCACGGGTTGCTTACCTTCCCCCTGGCTGCCGACATGCTCGATCTGATGCGCCACTCGGGCCTCGTGGTGGTCGGCGAGGTGATTTGGAACAAGGATGGGACGGGCGGTCGATGGGGCTCCTGGGGTAGCCAGCGGCCGATCTTTGGAAGCTACCCTTTCCCGCCGAACCTCCTCTTCAAGACCGTTCACGAGCACATCCTCATCGCGGCCAAGCCGCCAGCGAAGCCCGTTCGAAACAAGCGCGCGCTGCCTTACGAAGAGTTGATGAGCTGACGGCTACAGCGGGCAGCCGGGCCAGACTGCCGTGAGAGCGGCGAACGGGACGACCACCCTGCGCGTCGCCTCTACGTACTGGCCGAGGGGCGGCGTAGCGCGATTCAGCGCCTCCACGGCTGCGTATTCAGCGTCACCGGGCAACAGCACGGCATAGCGGAACGGCCCCGGGCGTCTGTCGACAGCGACTAGCAGGGCCGCCCCGGGCGCTGGGTCCGGACGATGATCGGGCTCTGGGAACTCCAGTCGTCGATTCTTGTTTGACCCAATCACGAGGGGAGTCGTCTCAGCGGGGAGGCGCTTCCCTGCGCGCGTAACGCCCTCACGGGTGATCACAGAGCCCGGAGCCGCAAGCCCGAAGAAGGCGCTGAGCACATCCTTGTTGAGCTCCCACTGTGGCCAACGCCGCGAACCGCCGAACGTCATCCTCGCCACCAGCACGCTGAGCCCGGGAGGCGTCGTTGGGGTTGGCGGCTTGAGCGCAGGGGGTGACGGACCGGCCAACGGCGGCGGCTTGGGCGGACGTTTGCGCTGCCGGGGGCGTGGTTTCTTGGGAGCGCTGCCCGGCCCTCGAGGGCGAGTCGCAGGAACGGACATCTCTGTGGGAAGCGTGCCGGCTCGCGCCAAGCTCAACAACCGCGACTTCGTGGCCTTACCGATGATCGTGGAGCCGCTTGGCATCACCCAGGGCGACAGGGCCCCCACGAAGGCGAGCCAGGCAGCTCGGCCACTCTGGTCGGCCAGCGGCGGCGTCCAAACCGTACTCGCCTCGTCATTGCCAAACAGGCCGCCGCCGGTGATGTTGGACGAGCCCGTGATGACGAGCGCGTCGGTGGCACTCCTGAGAGCGCGCGGGACGTTTGCATCCGCCGACGAACCGTTTGAGAAGACGTAGACCTTGGGGTGAAAGGTCGCTCCGGGCTCGGACGACGCGAGCAGCATGCGCCCTCGCCCCGCAACGGAATGCATCAGGTACCACGCCGCCTCATAGGTCGTGCTGCGGAGATCAACACCGATGGTGAGGTCGGCGCGCCCGCCGCCGGTGACGAAGCCTCGCAGCCGCGACTCCAGGTGGCGAACTCCAGACATCCGCGCGAAGGCCACAACTCCCGTCAGCCGACTCCATCGTTGACTCCCAAGTTCGGAGCTAAGGCGGTCGCCCACCGTGCCGAAATCGGGGCCAAGAAGATGCTCGACGGTCATCGGAGCCGAGTCTTTCACCTACGACCGCGTCTTAGAGGCCCGGGTCGAGTCGGGCCCTCCGCGAACGACCACCGTCCTGACCTCCCGGTGAAGCAGGTCAGGACGGTAGCGCGCTACCCCGGATCGCCTGCGGGGCCGCCGCTCAGCCCTTCCGCCGCTTCCGCTTCCTTCGCCGCCGTGCACCCGGCCGTGCACCGAACTGGGGTGATTCGGGGGTTCTGGGGGCACCTGGGGGTACCTGAGAACCGCTTGACCAAGCCAGGTCGCCTCCGGGGTCACCGATCATAATCCGCGTGTCGGGAGTTCGAGTCTCTCCTCCGGCATTCACCTGACAGGATCGGCCGGACTCGCATGGCTCCCCAGCGCTCACCGTTGGCTCAACTACCCGGAGACCCCTTCCGGGCCTCATCGCCCCAGAGTGCGGACAGATCACGCGCTCCGTGGACCAAGCCAAGCACGTGGACGATCTCCCCTCCGACCTCGTAAATCAATCGATAGCTGCCTACGACCAACTCGCGCACCTCGGGCTCATTGAGCTCGGGAACGATGCGACCGCGCTCGGCGAGCTCGTCGAGCGATCTCGCGTGATCGCGAACCCGCCGCACGAACGCCGCCGCGTACCCGGGAGAGTCCTCGGCAATGTAGTCCCCGATTCGCTCGAGATCACGCCAGGCGGTTTCGGTCCAGGCTACTTGTCGAGCCATTTGGCGAGGCGTCGCTCGACCTCGCCCTGAGCCACAACCCGGCCGGCACTGACGTCCTCGCGACCGCGCTCGATGCGCTGCAGCACGTAGAGGTGGTATTGGATGTCCTCGAGCGAGGCCTCCTCGGGAAGGCCATCGAGAACCCGGCGGGCGTCTTGCTTGGCGGTGGCCATCGTCTGATCAGGGTACCGCGGGGAGCGGTCGCGCACGAGAGATCACGCCGGCTCGTGGCAGTGAGTTGAGCAGGCGCCACTACCAGCGGCTCGGCGACCCGCTGCCGCTCCGCCTTCCAGATCAACTCGAGGGAAGGAGCCTCGGCGGCGCTTCATTCACTCGCCAGGACGAGGACTGGCAGATCGCCGCCATCGAAGTGACCGCGCCGGGTCGCGGCTGGGTCGAATTCGATGGCCTCGATCCGGTGGCGGCGCCGACCAACCAGCCACCCGAGGAAGTCGAGTATCGAGACGGCGCCCCGAGCTCGCTCGCGCTGACCTACAGCGCCTTCGGGCGCCAGCTCGAAATCTACGGCGACCGAGTTGGTTCGGTCGAGCTGTGGCTCGGGGGCGAGACCGCGCAACGAGCGCGGCCCCGCCGCCCGGCCTGGGAGGAGTTCTGGAACGCGATCGAAGACCTGAATCCGTGGGGCTGGCCGCGATGGCACCACCCGCTGAGGCGGGGCACCGATGGCCAGTTCTGGTCCCTGCTGATCGCCCACGGCGGCCGGCTGGCGCGCTCGCGGGGATACCAGGCGTTCCCACCCGAGGGGTTGCCGGACCCAGACTCGCTTGAGCAGATCGCCGCGGCTGCCTTGCGACATCTGTTCGCGCTGCCCCTCGACAGTTGGGGTGAATCGGCGCTCAGCCCGGAGCTCGGCCCGGCTCGAGCGCCGTGACTCGGTAGTTCGACGGGGATGCTGCGCTTCTCTCTCGCGGACCTTCGAGCGTCCGGGAAGCCCGGGAAAGCCGGGCCGGGCGTAATCGGGCGGGTTTGCTCTGCGTAGACGGTAGCGATTGTCTTGCGTGAATGGTAGCGTCCGTCCTGCGTGAAAGGTAGCGATTGTCCTGCGTGAATGGTAGGCTTCGCTTCCGTGGACGGCTACCAGCAGCGCATTATCGATGGCGAGCTCGACGAGCTCCTCGGGCCCCTGTCTGCCCTAGCGCTTGAGGGCCCGAAGGGCGTGGGCAAGACAGCTACCGCTGAGCGTCGCGCCCGCACCGTAGTTCGTCTTGACGATCTGGCCCAGCAGGAGATTGCGCGCGCAGAACCGGTTCGTGTCCTCGATGGTGACGGGCCGGTGCTACTTGACGAATGGCAACGAGCTCCCGCGGTCTGGGACGCGGTTCGCCGCGCGGTCGATGATGGAACGCCACCTGGCCCGTTCTTGCTCACGGGTTCAGCCGTTCCCGACGAGGGTGAAGGTGCTCCCGAGCGCCACTCGGGAGCAGCCCGGATCGATGTGTTGCGTATGCGACCAATGACGCTGCCCGAGCGTCTGCAGTCCAAGCCGACCGTCAGCCTGGCGTCGCTTCTAGCCGGCGACCGACCACCGATCACCGGCACCTCGGCCGTGCGGCTCGCCGACTACACAGAGGAGATCGTCCGCTCCGGGTTTCCCGCTATCCGCCGGCTCAGAGGTCGGGCTCTTCGCACGCGACTGCAGGGCTACATCAACCGCGTCATCGATCGCGATTTCAAAGATGAGCTCGGTGGGACCGTCAGACGCCCAGACACTCTCCGGCGGTGGATGGCTGCCTACGCAGCGGCAACCGCGACCACGACGAGCTTCGAGAAGGTTCGCGATGCGGCCACGCACAACGACACCACCCCGGCTAAGACGACGGTGCTGGCATACCACGACGCTCTGATGCGCCTGTTTCTCCTCGATCCGGTTGCCGGGTGGACGCCGAGTGCTAGCCATCTCAAGCGCCTCACCCAGAGCGCCAAGCACCACCTATCGGATCCCGCGCTGGCGGTGGCTTTACTCGGCCTCACAGAGCAAAAGCTACTCGCTGGCAAAGGAGGGCTTGACGCCATTCCCCGCGACGGCGCCTTCCTTGGCGCCCTTTTTGAATCACTGACCACCCTCTCGGTGCGGGTCTTTGCTCAAGCGGCCGAAGCCGACGTCTTTCACCTGCGTACTCAAGATGGACGTCGCGAAGTTGATCTGATCATCGAAGGTCGCGCCGGCGAAGTTGTGGCCATCGAGGTCAAGCTGTCGGCGACTGTCGATGACGACGACGTCAAGCATCTCCGCTGGCTGGGCGAGACGATCGGCGACCGGCTCGAGGAGGCGGTCATCATCACGACCGGGACGCACGCCTACCGGCGCAAAGACGGTGTGTGCGTTGTGCCGCTCGCCCTGCTCGGCCCGTAGAAGGTTGCTACCCACTCCTTGCCGCCGCCCTGGCGGCCGCATCCACCACCCCCGCGGCGGAAGCGGAGCATGGCGACGGCGCCCGACTGGGCGTTGCTGAACGGTTCTCCAGTCGGAGAACCCGCCACTTGTATTGACCAATCCCCTGCCATCTCGCCTCGCCCCGCCCCGCTCCCTGCCCCGACCGCCCGTCCACCTCGTCCCTCGACCAGCTCCCTTCCTCATCCCCACGCCCCAAGCCAAATCCGGGTGGACGGGCGGTCCATAGGTGCGTCGACCCCCCTGACTCGCCCGAACGCGGGTCGGCCCTCTCCTCCGGCACGGCGGGGTAAGCGGCGTGCGGCGCCCAAGCGGCGCCGCTCCACGCCAGATTCGCCATCCTCCGCCTCATCGCCGTCGGACCCCTCGGCTCACAGACGGCTTGCAGGTGCGCGGTGCTCAGCCGAGGGGCTCGGCCAGCTCGATGATGATGCCGGCAGGACCGCGGATGTAGCAGAGGCGATAGATGTCCTCGTAGCGTTCGATCTCGCCCACCAGCTCGGCGCCGTGGGGGCGCAGGCGGGCCAGGGTCGCGTCGAGATCGTCGACCGCGAAGGTGAGGTGGCGGATGCCGAGGACATTCGCGGGGGCCCCTGCGTCGCCGGGCCTTGCGGGCGGCGCACGGAACTCGACCAGCTCGACGCGCGAGTGGCCATCCGGGGTCGCCATCATCTCGATCTCGGCCTCGACCCCTTCGAGCCCGATCACGCGGCCCACCCAGTCGCCCCCGACCGATCCGCCTCCCTTCGGCTCGAGACCGAGCGCGGCGAAGAACTGCTTCGCCGCCGCGAGATCGTCGACGACGATGCCGACGTGATCCATTCGCTGGACCGCCACGAAGCTCAGCCGGCCTTTCTCGGCAACTTCCGCGCGTAGGAGACCCCGCGCCCGACCCAGCGCTCCAGGTCGTGCTCATTCCCCAGGCCCGCGGCATCGACGCGCAGCCAGCCCTTGAGCTCGCGTCCGCGCATCTCGAACGGCTGCGCGTGGGGCTCGGCCAGCAGCGCTTCCGTCTCCCCCGCGTCGACCCGCACCATCAGCCCTCCCTGGCCACTGGCGCTGACCGCCATGTTGCCGTCGATCAGAAAGGCAAGGCCCCCGAAGGCGCGCATCTCGCTGACGCCGTCCTCGGCTTGCACGAGCGCCCGGATCCGCTCGGCGAGATCCTCGTCGTAGGCCACGAAGCCATTATCGAGCCTGCGACGCGGGACCGCTACACCCGGACCGCGTTAGCTTCAGGGTCGCGATGCCTTCGCCCCCACCGGCCGTCTGGCCGATCCTGCACTACGACGACGTCGACGCCGCCCGCGAGTTCCTGGCCGCCGCCTTCGGCTTCCACGAGACGATCGCCGCCCGCGACGATTCGGGAGACGTCGTTCATGTGGAGATGCGGGCGCCCGAAGGCGGCGCCTTCGTCTTCGGGTCGACGAAGCACACCGGCGGAGTGCACGAATCGATGCGACCCGGCCACAGCGCCGTCTATGTGGTGACGGCGGAGCCCGACGCCGTCGCGGCCCGGGCCGCGCAAGCGGGGGCGACGATCGTCCAGCCGCCCAGCGACACCAGATTCGGCTCCGGCACGGAGACCCGGGCTTTCACCGCCGAGGATCCGGAGGGGAACCTATGGACCTTCGGGACCTATCGCGGCGCGTGAGCTGATCGGCCATGCCGGTCAGCCGCGCCGGGCGCGCAGGACGACGTCGGCGATGTGCGGGTGTCGGGCGGCGGGCCGGGCCGCGGCTCCGGATCGGACCCCCATCCATGCGTGATGAACTTAGAGCACTTCGATGACGCCGGAAACACGAACCCTGAGCCTCTATCGCCGCGCGGAGCGGCTGCCGCTGGGGCGCTTTCTCTTCTCGCGCGCGGTGCAGCTCACAGCCCCGTACTTCCTCTCGATCCCGGCGGGCGTGAAGTCGGTCGAGCCGGGGCGGGTCACGGCGGAGATGAGCCACGCGCCCTGGGTCCGCAATCAC
>CAZARJ010000009.1:0-17952 GCA_964487515.1 uncultured Conexibacteraceae bacterium
ACTCCCCGGACTCCGAGCTCCCGTACTCGATCTCGCGCAGGACCCGCGCCGGGGCCCCGGCGGCGACCGTGGCCGGCGGTAGATCGCGCGTGACCACGGAGCTCGCCCCGACCACGCAGCGGGCGCCGATCTCCGTGCCCCCGCCGACGACGACGCCCTTGCCGAGCCAGACGTTGTCGCCGATCCGGACCGGCCCGCGGCGCTTGAAGCCCTGCCAGGTGACGGGGAGCTCGGGATCGTCGAAGCGATGGTCGGCGTCGCCGACGAAGCAGCCGTTGGCGAGCATCACGTGGTCGCCGATCTCGATCAGCTCGTCGGCGGCGAGCATCGTCTCCCGGTTCAGGAAGCAGCCGCGGCCGATCACGATCCGGGCCTCGGGGCCGAGGGTGATCCAGCAGCCCGGCTCGAGCTTGGTCCCCTCCCCGATCACGAGGCGCCCGTCCGCGAGCGCCTCGACGATCTCGCCCTCGACCGGATGGCGCACGTAGAAGCCCCCGCGAGCCGCGTGCCGGTTGATGCGCCAGCGGTTGGCGAAGCGGTGCGTGCGCTCGTAGTGGCGGCGCTTCCGCCACCAGGCCCGCCAGCCGCGCTGGGCGGGCACGTACTCGTCCTGCTGGGGCACCGGTGTAGCTTCCCAGAACGTGGCCCCTCCCCCGCCACCCGACACCTCCGCCGAGGAGCAGCCGCTCGAGGAGAGGCTGGCGATCGCGCGCCGCTACCGGGAGCGGCGCGGCGCCGAGCTGCGGGCGCTGGCCGGCCGGGTCGTGCCGGGGGAGATCGTCGCCGCCGGGGAGTTCGCGACCGTCCCCACCGAGGCGCTCGCGGCGGTCCCTGGCCTCGGCATGCTGCTCCTGCCCCTGGCCCGGCGCCGCAGCCGCCGCGCGGGGCTGGCGCCGACGATCCTGCTCGCGCTCGACGCCGAGCGCGTCCACGCGCTGGCGGTCAACGCCGCGGGCCTGCGCCGCGACGAGACCGGGGTCGAGGCGGGGCCGTCGTGGCCGCGGGCCGCGGTCAGGGCCGAGCGCGCCGGCCGCGCCTTCATGCGCGACCGGGTCGACCTGCACGTGCCGGACGCCGAGGACCCGCTGCGCCTCTACGCGCCCACGCTGCGCACCAATCCGTGGAGCGCCGAGGTCGTGCGCCTGCTCGGCGGCGAGGCCCCCGAGCCGCTCGACCTCGATCAGCCGCCGGCGTAGCTCACGTGCCACCACTCCCCGGGCGCCTCGAGCTTGCCCCAGCCGTAGGCGCCGCCGATCGCATCGACGATGCTGCGCATCGCCGGATCCGCGAGGTCGACCGACAGGCCGCGCTCGTGCGAGGAGCTCCCGGGCGGGTTCGCGGGCGAGCCGGCGCCGTTGAGGAAGCTCTCGTAGAGGTCGCCCTGCTGGGCGGAGGTCCGGTAGGCGGAGACCGGCCCCGCCGGGTAGAGGTCCTGGCCGTAGGTGGAGAGGGAGGCGGCGCGCATCGCGTTCCAGGCCTGAGCCGCGGCGGCCTCCAGATACAGCGGCCCCCAGGGGCTCGGGATGGTGCCCAGCCCGGGGGTCGGCGCGGCCGCCGTGGCCGCGGTCGCGGCGGGGATCGACAGCGACGTGCCGGCGAGCAGCACCCCCGCGGGGTCGAGCCCGTTGGCGGCCGCCAGCGCGCTGACCGTGATCCCGTTCGCGGCGGCGATCGACGAGAGCGTCTCCCCGGGGCTCACGAGGTGCCCGCCGGAGGAGCCGGACGCGGTGGCGGATCCGACGGCCGGCGCTCCCGCCTCGGCGGCGCTCGGGACCGTGATCGTCGTGCCCGCGATCAGCCCCGCCTCGGGGTCGAGGCCGTTCCAGGAGGCGAGCGTCACGGCGCTGAGGCCGCTCGCCGCTGCGACCCCGCTCAGGGTCTCGCCGGGCTGCACGAGATGGGAGACCGACGCCCGGGCGCCCGACGCCACGAGAAGGGCGGCGAAGACGACGAGCGCGGCGATCGCCGTCAGCGGCCCGAACAGCGCATGCCCGCGCGCGCTCCGGGCCCAGGATCGGCGCCGCTCGGCGGTCCGGGTGACCGCCGTCGGGAGGGGCTTGATTCCCGGCATCGCCCAGTCCGTTCTCGCCCCGCCCGCGCGGACCTGCGCCCGGCGGGGATTACGTATACCGCAAGGTTTTCTGCACGCCGCGGGCGGCGCCGTCCCATTACGGCGCAGGGCACCGTCCGGCGGAGCGCGGCGCGGCGCGGCGGTTACCCGCCGGACGCCGCCGGCGGGCTCAGGCGGCTACCGGCTCGGCGGTCCGCTCGATCCGGGGCTCGACCAGCTCCTCGAGGAAGCGCCCCGTGTAGGAGGTGGGCTCGGCGGCGATCTGCTCCGGGGTGCCGGCGGCGACGATCTCGCCCCCGGCGTCGCCGCCCTCGGGACCCAGGTCGACGATCCAGTCCGCCGACTTGATCACGTCCAGGTTGTGCTCGATCACGACCACGGTGTTGCCGGCGTCGACGAGCCGGCCGAGCACCTCGAGCAGGCGCTCGACGTCCGCGAAGTGCAGGCCCGTGGTCGGCTCGTCCAGGATGTAGAGGGTCTCCCCCGTCGCCACCTTCGAGAGCTCGGTCGCCAGCTTGACCCGCTGCGCCTCCCCGCCGGAGAGGGTCGTGGCCGGCTGGCCGAGGCGGATGTAGCCGAGCCCGACGTCGTCGAGCGTCTTCAGCCGCCGGTGGATCTTCGGGATCTGGGCGAAGAACTCCACCGCCTCCGAGACCGGCATCTCGAGCACGTCGGAGATCGACTTGCCCTTGAAGCGGACCTCGAGGGTCTCGCGGTTGTAGCGCCGCCCCTGGCACTGCTCGCAGGGGACGTAGACGTCCGGCAGGAAGTGCATCTCGATCTTGATCTGCCCGTCCCCCTTGCAGACCTCGCAGCGCCCGCCCTTGACGTTGAACGAGAAGCGCCCCGGCTGGTAGCCCCGCGCCCGCGCCTCCCTGGTCTTCGCGAAGAGCTGGCGGATGTGGTCGAAGAGGCCGGTGTAGGTGGCCGGGTTCGAGCGCGGGGTGCGCCCGATCGGCGACTGGTCGATGCTGATCACCTTGTCGATCTGCTCCAGCCCCTCGATCCGGTCGTGGGCCCCGGGCCGGCTGCGGGTCCGGTGCAGGCGGTTGGCGATCGAGCGGTAGAGGGTCTCGTTGACGAGCGTCGACTTGCCCGAGCCGGACACCCCGGTCACGCAGGTGAACGTGCCGATCGGGATCGCCGCGTCGATCCCTTTCAGGTTGTGCTCCCGGGCCCCGCGCACGACCAGCTCGCCCCGCCGCTCGCGCCGCTCCGCCGGCACCGGGATCGACTGCGCGCCCGAGAGGTAGCGGCCCGTGACCGAGGAGGGATCGGCGATCACCTCCTGGGGCGTGCCCGCGGCGACGACCCGCCCCCCGTGCTCGCCCGCCCCGGGGCCGAGGTCGACCAGGTAGTCGGCCGCCCGCATCGTCCCCTCGTCGTGCTCGACCACGATCACCGTGTTGCCGAGGTCCCGCAGCCGCTCCAGCGTGCCGATCAGCTTCTCGTTGTCGCGCTGGTGCAGGCCGATCGAGGGTTCGTCGAGGATGTAGAGGACGCCGACCAGGCTGGAGCCGATCTGGGTCGCGAGCCGGATCCGCTGCGCCTCGCCGCCGGAGAGCGTGCTCGCGGCGCGCTCCAGGGTCAGATAGCCGATCCCGACCGAGACCAGGAACCCGAGGCGCTCGTTGACCTCGCGCACGATCAGGCGCGCGATCGCGGCCTCCGTCTCGGTCAGCTCGAGCCGGCCGATCCACTCCAGCGACGCGCGCGCCGAGAGCCGGGTGAACTCGGCGATCGAGAGCCCGCCGACCGTCACCGCGAGGCTCTCGGGCCGCAGCCGGGCGCCCCCGCAGGCCGGGCAGGGCTGCAGCGCCATCAGGCCCTCGATCCGCTCCCTGGTGCGCTCCGAGTCGGTGCTCTCGTAGCGCCGCTCCAGGCCCGCGAGGATGCCCTCGAAGCGGGCCGTGTAGCTGCGCCGGCGGCCGAAGCGGTTCTTGTAGGAGATCTTGTGGCGCTCGTTCCCGGTCCCCTCCAGGAGCAGATCGCGGTCCGCGGCCGGAAGCTCCTGCCAGGGGGTGTCGGGATCGATCTCGTAGGTCTCGCAGACCGCCTCCAGCAACGTCCGGTAGTAGCGCGAGGCGGCCCCCATCCAGGTCGCCAGCGCGCCCTCCGACAGCGAGAGGGTCGGGTCTGGCACGCACAGGTCGGGGTCGATGACGCGCTGGAAGCCGAGGCCGTGGCAGCGCTTGCAGGCCCCGTGGGGGGAGTTGAAGGAGAAGATCCGGGGCTCGATCTCGGGCATCGAGCTGCCGCACTTGAGGCAGGCGAAGCGCTCGCTGAAGACCAGCGTCTCACCGCGCTTGCCGGCGCTCGGCCCCGACAGCGTCCGCGCGCCCTCGACGCCCCCCTCGCCGTCGACGAGCTCGATCTCGACCAGGCCGTCCGCGAGGCCCGTGGCCGCCTCGACCGACTCCGCCAGCCGCTTGCGCACCCCCTCCTTCATGACCAGCCGGTCGACGACGATCGAGATGTCGTGCTTGTAGCGCTTGTCGAGCTTGATGTCCTCGTCGAGCCGCAGCAGCTCGCCGTCGACGACCGCGCGCGCGTATCCCTGCTTGCGCATGTCCTCGAGCAGCCGCGCGTACTCGCCCTTGCGCTCGCGCACGACCGGCGCGCAGACCATGAACCGGGTGCCCTCCGGCAGCGTGAGCACGCGGTCGGTGATCTGCTCCACCGACTGGCCGGAGATCGGCTCCCCGCACTCGACGCAGTGCGGCTTGCCGATCCGCGACCAGAGCAGGCGCAGGTAGTCGTAGATCTCGGTCACCGTGCCGACCGTCGAGCGCGGGTTGCGCGAGGTCGTCTTCTGATCGATCGAGATCGCCGGGCTGAGGCCCTCGATCGAGTCCACGTCCGGCTTGTCCATCTGGCCCAGGAACTGGCGCGCGTAGGCGGAGAGCGACTCGACGTAGCGGCGCTGGCCCTCGGCGTAGATCGTGTCGAACGCGAGGCTCGACTTGCCCGAGCCGGAGAGCCCGGTGAGCACGACGAGCGCCTCGCGCGGCAGCTCCACGTCGATGTTGCGCAGGTTGTGCTCGCGCGCCCCTGAGACGACTATCCGGTCGCTTGATCCCACCAGCAGGATTCTACGGGGACGAACGGACGTTCGGGCATCGGCCGGCGTCCACCCGCCCGCCGCTGGGCCTCTCCGCGTCGCCATACCGACGTGAGGCTCCCCAGTGGAATCGGACGGACGGGGCCGAGGGGCCATCCCCGCCCGCCAGTGGCCGCTTCAGCTCCCCTGGGCGCGTGCGATGACGTCGTCGAGCAGGGCGTCGAGCCCGGAGACCTCGCCCAGCTGCGCCTTCACCTCGGCAGCGATCTCCGCGCGCGAAGACCCGCCGAGCGCCAGGTTCATTGCCAGGAGCCGGGCCTCCGCCTGGCTCGGCGCCGGGTCGGCCCCGTTCACCGGCTCGGCCGCCGGCGCGCCCCGCAGCTGCGCGATCAGCTCATCCGTGCTCGGGCCGTCGGTGGAGGGCGCCGCTGAGTCGCCGGGCCGCGGCGGCTCCGGATCCTCGCCCGGGTCCGGGTCGGGGGTGGGCTCCGGCACCGGGTCGGGAAGCGGCTCGGGGACGGGATCGGGGCCCGGCTCGGGGACGGGATCGGGGGTGGGCTCAGGGATCCGGGGCGGCGAAGGCTCAGGGATCCGCGGTGGACCGGGAACCTCCGCCGCCGGCTCGCCGGGCGCCCCAGGGTCAGATGCCGCCGCTTCGGCGTCCGCAGCGTTCTCGAAGCCGGCTCCCCCGGCCGGCGAACGCGCGCCGCCCTCGGAGGAGCCCATCCGCAGGCTGCCGACGAGATCCTCGCCGAGGGCGCCGATCCGGGCGCGCAGCTCGTCGGCCTGCCCGGCCAGCCCCTCGACCGCGCCCCGCGCCTGCTCGATCCGGCTGCCCGCCTCCTTGCGCGCCCGGGCCAGGATGCCCTCGGACTCGCTCCGGGCGCCGGCGATCATGCGCTCGGACTCGGCCTCCGCGGAGGCGATCAGCCGCTCGGCCTCCTCGCGGGCCTCGGCGACGATCCGCTCCGCCGTCTCCTCGGCCGCGTCGAGCAGCGGCCGGATCCGCTCCTCGGCGAGATCGGAGAGGGGTCGCTCGCGGTCAGCTTTCTTCCCCGTCGCCACGCTCGACACGGTAGCGGAGGAGTGCCACCGGAGCGCCGGATCAGGCCCGCATGCCCTCGAGGTCGCGGCGCAGCTCCTTGAGCTCGTCGCGGAGCCGCCCGGCCTCCTCGAAGCGCAGCTCCTCGGCGGCGGCGAGCATCTCCTCCTCGGTGGCGACGATCGCCTTCTCGAGGTCCTCGGGGCTCTCGATCACGCCGTCCCCGGAGCGCCGGCGGCGGCGCTTGGCGGGCGCGGTCGACTCCATCGCCAGGAAGTCGGAGATGTCGCTGATCCCCTTGGTGACCGTGGCCGGGGTGATCCCGTGCTCGGCGTTGTAGGCGAGCTGGATCTCGCGCCGGCGGTCGGTCTCGGCGATCGCGGTCCGCATCGCCTCGCTCTCGCGGTCGGCGTACATGATCACCCGGCCCCCGGCGTTGCGGGCGGCGCGGCCGATCGTCTGGATCAGGCTCGTGGCGCCGCGCAGGAAGCCCTCCTTGTCGGCGTCGAGGATCGCGACCAGGCCGACCTCCGGCAGGTCGAGCCCCTCGCGCAGGAGGTTGACGCCGACGAGCACGTCGTACTCGCCCAGCCGCAGGTCGCGGATGATCTGGATGCGCTCGATCGTGTCGACCTCGGAGTGCAGGTAGCGCACCCGGAACCCGTGCTCGAGCAGGTACTCGGTCAGGTCCTCGGCCATGCGCTTGGTCAGCGTCGTGACCAGCGTCCGCTCCTGGCGCTCGACCCGCAGCCGGACCTCGTTCATCAGGTCGTCGATCTGGTTCGCCGTGCCCCGGACCTCGATCTCCGGGTCGACGATCCCGGTCGGGCGCACGATCTGCTCGACGATCCGCTCCGAGCTGCGGCGCTCGAACTCGCCCGGCGTCGCCGAGACCATCACCACCTGGCCGACCCGCTCGAGGAACTCGTCGAACTTGAGCGGCCGGTTGTCGATCGCGCTCGGCAGCCGGAAGCCGTGATCGACCAGCGTCAGCTTGCGGGAGCGGTCGCCCTCGTACATGCCGCCGATCTGCGGGATCGTCTGGTGCGACTCGTCGACGAAGACCACGAAGTCGCTCGGGAAGTAGTCGATCAGGGTGTGCGGCGGGCTGCCGGGGGGGCGGTCGTCGAGGATCCGCGAGTAGTTCTCGATCCCGTTGCAGAAGCCGAGCTCCTTCAGCATCTCGAGGTCGTACTGGGTCCGCTGCCGCAGCCGGTGCGCCTCCAGGTCCTTGCCGCGCTCGGTGAAGTACGCGACCTGCTGCTCGAGCTCGGCGCGGATCTCCTCCACCGCGCGCTCGATCGTCTCCTCCTTGGTCACGTAGTGCGTCGCCGGCCAGACTGAGACGTAGGTGACCTCGTCCAGCACCTCCCCGGTCAGCGGGTCGAAGTGGATGATCTCCTCGACCTCGTCGCCGAACAGGGCGATCCGGTAGGCGGACTCCGCGTAGGCCGGGTAGACCTCCAGCACCTCGCCCTGGACCCGGAAGGTCCCGCGCGAGAGGATCGTGTCGTTGCGCTGGTACTGCATCGCGACGAGCTGCCGGAACAGGCCCTCGCGGTCGATCTCCTCCCCCACCTTGAAGAGGATCATCTGCTCCCGGTAGAGGTCCGGTGAGCCGATCCCGTAGATGCAGGAGACGGAGGCGACGATGATCACGTCGCGGCGCGCGAAGAGGCTCGAGGTGGCCGCGTGCCGCAGGCGGTCGATCTCGTCGTTGATCGTCGCGTCCTTCTCGATGTAGAGGTCCTGCGCGGGCACGTAGGCCTCGGGCTGGTAGTAGTCGTAGTAGGAGACGAAGTACTCGACCGAGGCGCCGGGGAAGAACTCGCGGAACTCGTTGCAGAGCTGCGCCGCGAGGGTCTTGTTGTGAGCGATGACCAGGGCCGGGCGGCCGAGGCGCTCGATCGCGCCGGCCATCGTGAAGGTCTTGCCGGTGCCGGTCGCCCCGAGCAGGGTCAGGAAGCGCTCGCCGGCCTCCACGCCCCCGGCCAGCGAGGCGATCGCCTCCGGCTGGTCGGCGGTCGGCGAGTATGCGGGGTTGAGCGAGAAGACGGACAAGCCGAGCGAAGATAGCGGGCCGCTCACCCCGCCCGGCCGCGGGCCGTCCCGTCGAGCTCCTCGAGGCGCTCGATCGCGGGCCCGACGTGCGTCACGAAGCGCTCCAGCGCCTCCCGGACCGGCTCCTCCGCCGCGTGCTCGGGCAGGGCGCCCAGGAGGTTGAGCCGGCTGCCGTTCACCCACTCCGTGAGGTCCGGCTCGGCGAGCCAGCGCTGCTCGGTGCGCCAGCCGCGGCTCATCATGCGGGGCCAGTCGCCGACCGCGGAGGCGTACGGGTTGGGCGGGCAGAGCTCGTTCCGCTCCTCGTCCTCCTCGCGCCGCGCCTCCACCCAGCCGATCAGCGCCGCGTTGAAGCACGGCGAGTTGTAGCGCGCCTGCTGGAGCACGATCCGCCCGGGCTGGAAGACGGGCACGGCGGGCGCGGCGCTGAGGCCGGCCGCGGTGCAGTCGACGTGCAGCGTGCCCGGCGCGGCCTCGGCCTCGCCGCGCTCGAGCACGATCCGGCCGCGCTCCACGCGGCGCACGTGGCCGAGCCTGACCACGTCCTCGATCAGGCGCATGGACTCGAGCTCTCGCCGGCTCAGCATCGTCCCCCGGTACATCGTCGCCGGACAGGAGGGGTCGATCCGCTGCACCCGCCCGACCCCCTCGAGCCGCTCGAACAGATCGTCGACGCCCGTGGCCAGGGCGCCGGCCTCGGCGTCGTAGGAGAGGGCCCTCATGATCCCGCCGACCTGCTCCAGGGGCTGGAAGTCGGCGCGGTCGTGGAACCAGGCCTCGCGCGGGCGGACCCAGCGCACGCGGTCGGGCTCCACCCCCCGCTCCAGCAGCCACCAGCAGGCGTCCACCGCGGTCTTGCCGGACCCCAGCACGGTGAACGCCGAGGCTGACTCCGCCGCGTCGGGGAGGTCGTTGATCGCGACCAGGGAAGCCCCGGCGGCGACCTCGAACGGGGGCTCGTGCGTGGCCGGGACCGACCCCTCGAGGTAGCGGGCATCGACGACCCTGCGGCGCACCCCGATCTCGCGCACCGCGTCCGCGCCCAGGTCCCGGACCAGCTCGCCGCCGGGCCCCGCGCCCAGATGCTCGTGCCCGGTGAGCAGCCGGAAGCGGCCCGAGCCGGTCAGGCGCTCCGCGGCGAGCTCGAAGTGGGCGCGCACCTCGTCCCCGCCGGCGCGCTCGTAGAAGCCCGCGTTCTCGCCCTCGCGGTCGATCCGGTCGTGGCCGAGCGGCAGCGAGCCGACCCCGTAGTAGGCCGAGGGGCTGTGCAGGCGCACGAACGGGTAGGCGTCCAGCCAGTGCCCGCCCGGGCCCGGACGGCGATCGACGACCGTGACCTCGGCGTCATCGTCCTCCCCGAGCAGCGCGTCGGCGAAGGCGAGGCCACTGGCCCCCGCCCCGACGATCAGGTAATCGGTGTCGGTCCCGACGTGCGTGCGGGCACGATAAGCGCGGCCCGCCGGAAGCGCAAGGGGCCGCGCCCGGGCGGAACGGGCTATAGCCTTACCGCCGTGAGCACCTCGCAGCGCCTGCTCGCGGCCTTCTGGATCCTGAGCGGGATCAACCACTTCCGGATGCCTGAGGTCTACGAGTCGATCATGCCCGACTACGTGCCCAGGCACCGGGAGATGGTGCTCTGGAGCGGCGCCGCCGAGCTCGCCGGGGGACTGCTCGTGATCCCGCGCGCGACGCGCGGCCTGGGGCGCTGGTGGCTGCTCGGGGTGCTCGCGGCCGTCTACCCCGCCAACGTCCACATGGCGCTGCACCCCGAGCGCTATCCCAAGATCCCGCCGCCCGCGCTCTGGGCCCGCCTGCCGCTGCAGCTCGTCGCCGCCTGGTGGGTCTGGCGGGCGACCGCGGACGCCGAAGCCCCGGCGTGAGGCCCGCCTACAGGCCGAGCTCCTTCGCGTAGCGCTCGCGGTACTGGCGGCGACGCTCGAGCACGTCGCGGACGTAGTCGTGGGTCTCGGGGAAGTCGATGTCGTCGATCCGCATCCGCGAGCCTCCCCACTCGTCGGCGTTGCCCTCGCCCGCGTTGTAGGCGGCCAGGGCGGCGACCCTGTCGCCCTCGTACTTGTCGAGCAGGTAGGCGAGGTAGAAGGTGCCGTAGCGGATGTTCAGCTCGGGGTCGGCGAGGTCCTCGTAGACGAACGTCTCGCCGCCGGAGAGCGTCTCGATCGTGTCGGCGGTGTCCGGGGTGATCTGCATCAGGCCGCGGGCGCCCGCCGAGGAGGTCTGGTCCTTGAACTTCGACTCCTCGTAGATCACGGCCGCGATCAGATCCGCCGGCACCCCCTTCTCGCGCGCCTGCTGGCGGATGATGTCCTCGTGCCGCAGCGGCAGCGTCAGCTCCTGGATCTTGCTGTCGAGGTCGAACCGCCAGATCCCGACCGCGACCAGGGCGGCGACGCCCAGCAGGGCCACCAGCAGGGCCCGCCTCAGGCCCCCGCCCATCACCGGGCCGCGGCGAGCGCCGGGAAGAGGTCGCGGAGCTGCCGTTCGAGGTCGGCCAGAGTGCCGTCGTTGCGGATCGCGTGCGTCGCGCGGGCGATCTTCTCGGCCTCGCTGAGCTGCCGGGCGCTGCGCGCCTCGAGGTCGGCGATCCCGCGCCGGGCGGCGCGCTCGGCGCGCTCCCCCTCCGCGGCGACGATCGCGACCGTGGCGTCGAACATCTCCTCCATCGAGCCCTCGAACAGCAGCGGGATCTCGGCCACCGCGACCTCGAGCTGCGGCCGCAGGGCCTCGCGCCAGTCCAGGATCTCCTCCCCGACCAGCGGGTGCAGCAGCCCCTCCAGCCACGTCAGCTCCTCCGGGTCCGAAAAGACGATCGCCGCCACCCGGCCCCGGTCGACCTCCGCGCCCGGGGCGACCTCCGTCCCCCACCGCTCCCGCAGCGACTCGCGCACGGCGCCCGTGGCGAGCAGGTCGTGGACGACCGCGTCGGCGGAGATCGTCGCCGCGCCGAGCTCCCCGAGGATCCGCAAGGCCTCGGACTTGCCGGCGGCGATACTCCCGGTGAGCCCGATCAGCGCGGGGCCGGGCACCGGTTCAGGAGTTGTCTGCCCCGGGATCCGCGTCGGAGTCTTCCGCGCCGGCGTCGGCCGCGTCGCCCTCGGGCTGCTCCGGCGTCGCCTCCTCGCCGGCGGCGCCGGTCGCATCGGGCCCGGCGGCCTCCGCCTCGGGCGCGGCGGCCTCCGCCGCCGCCTCCGGCTCCTGCGCCGCGGCCTCGGCCGCCGCGCGGGCCGCGGCCTCGACCTCGGCGTGGGCGGCGGCGAGCTCCTCGTCGGTGATCTCGAGCCCGCCCGTGGACGGCTCGTCGCTGAAGACCTCCTCGGAGAGGCCCAGCTCGTGCTCGCCGGCGGCGCTCTCGCCGCCTTCGGCCTGCGACTGGGCGGCCTGGAAGGCGTCGCGGAGCGGCATGCCGCCCTCGCCGACGCGCTTGATCGAGAGCGAGATCCGACGCCGCTCCTCGTCGATCTCGAGGATCTTCACGCGCACCGTCTCGCCCGGCTGCACGACCTCGCCCGGCGTCTCGACGTGATGGTCGGCGAGCTCGGAGATGTGGACGAGGCCCTCGACGCCGGGCACGATCTCGACGAACGCGCCGAAGGCGACGACCTTGGTGACCTTCCCCTCGAGCGAGGACCCCGGGCCGTAGGAGTTGAGGACCGTCTGCCACGGATCCTCCTGGGTCTGCTTGAGGCCGAGCGAGATGCGCTGGCGGTCGCGGTCGATGTCGAGGACCTTGACGTTGATGCTCTCGCCGATCGAGAGCACCTCGGAAGGATGGTTGACGTGGCTCCAGGAGATCTCGGAGATGTGGATCAGCCCGTCGATCCCCTCAAGGTCGACGAAGGCGCCGAAGTCGACGATGTTGGAGACCTTGCCGGCGACGATCTGGCCGGGCTGCAGGCGCTCGAGGATCTGCTCGCGCACCTCCTTGCGCTCATCCTCGAGCACGGCGCGGCGCGAGAGGACGACGTTGTTGCGGCTCCGGTTGAGCTCGATCACCCTGCACTCGAGGGTGGCGCCGGTGAACTCGTCCAGGTTGTGGACACGGCGGATGTCGACCAGCGAGGCGGGCAGGAAGCCACGCACCCCGAGGTCGAGGATCAGGCCGCCCTTGACGACCTCGATCACGGTCCCCTCGACCGGCTCCCCGGACTCGGCGGCGGCCTCGATCCGGCGCCAGGCCTTCTCGAAGCGGGCGCGCTTCTTGGAGAGGATCAGACGCCCCTCGGAGTCCTCCTTGGTGAGGACGAGCGCGTCGACCTGCTCGCCGAGCGAGACCTCGTCGGCGGGGTCGACCGAGCGGCGGATCGAGAGCTCATGCGAGGGGATGATCCCCTCCGACTTCCAGCCGATGTCGACCAGGACCTCGTCCTTGTCGATCCGGACCACGGTGCCCGTGACCACCTCGCTCTCCTCGAAGTGGGTGATCGTCGCGTCGTAGTTCGGGATCACCTTGCCGTCCAGCTCCAGGAGCAGGCCGTCGGAGCCCTCCACGGGGGTCGCTCCTTCGGGCGCGAGCAGGGCTCCGCCGGTTGTCTGGACCGCGGTCATCGGTGCGGGATGATGGCAAAGTCGCGCGCTCGGCACCGGTCAGCCCCGCGCCGGGCCCCGCACAGCACCGCGCCGGGCACCGCAACGGCGCGGCCCCGGCGGCGATGCCGTCCCCGCGCGCTTGATCTACGCTCCCGGCGATGGCCGTCCGAAAGACCAAGCGCGGGGCCGAGCGCACGCCGCTGAGCGGCTCCTGGGACGTGATCGTCTGCGGGGCCAGCTTCGCCGGCCTCGCCGTCGCCCGCGAGCTGACCGGCAGCGGCGCGCGGGTGCTGCTGCTCGACCGCTACGAGATCGGCGAGCGGCAGACGTCGGCCTGCGCGGCGCCGACCGAGTGGCTGCGCCGCCTCGGGCTCGCGGATTCGATCCGCCAGACCTTCGAGGTGCTGGTCATCCACACCCCGCACGGGACCACCCGGATGCGCCTGCCGTGGACCTTCTCCACGTTCGACTACCCGCGGCTCTGCGCGCTTCTCTTCGAGCAGTGCGAGGCCGAGTTCGAGACCGCGAAGATCGAGGGCCGGGCCGGGCAGGCGCCGGCGCCCGGCGACCACGAGGCCGCGGGCGGCGACGAGCCGATCGGGGTCGAGACCGATCGCGGCGTGGTCGAGGCCCCTCTGGTGGTCGACGCGCTCGGCTGGCGGCGCGTGCTCGGCTCCGGCTACCAGCCCCCCGACGCTCCCCTCTCCCGCGGGCTCGAGGTCCATCCGCCGTCGACCTCGGACGAGCTCGAGATCTGGATCGACCGCTCCGTCGTCCCGGCCGGCTACGGCTGGAGCTTCCCCGCCGCCGACGAGGTCCGCGTCGGCGTCGGCAGCTTCGACCCCCGCTTTCACGTCCGCCGGCCCACCGTCTCGCTGGCCGAGCGCTTGAACGTCCCCCCGGAGGGCTACCAGGGCAACTGGATCCCGCACCGCTTCCGCGAGGCGACCGACGGCGACATCTTCTTCTGCGGCGACTCGGCCGGCCACTGCCTGCCGCTCACAGCCGAGGGAATCCGGCCTGCCTTCTACTTCGCGGTCGCGCTGGGACGCGAGCTTGAGGCGGTCGTCGCCGGCCGCTCCCCGCGCGCCGCGGCCCTGCGCTCCTACGCCGCCTTCCACGCCGCCCACCGCTGGAAGTTCGAGTGGATGCTGCGCGTCCAGCGCCTCATCCCCCGCGTTCCCCCGCGCCTTCTGGCCCCCGCGCTGCGGGCGATGAGCCACGACGCCTTCGTCCGCTGGTCCTTCAACCACTACCTGGCGATCGCCGATCCCGAGATCGCCACCCCGCGCCCCCCGGCCACCGAGCGAACCCCGGAGCCGGCAGCCGCGTAAAAATAACTGCCGCGGCGTCCTCCGTCGGCCAGGCGGGGGAGTCGGCCGGCGCCGGACCGGATCTCGCCTCCGTCCGGGCGACCGCGGTTGGCCGGCGCGACCTGCAAGCAGGGGCGAGGCCGCTGAGGGGCCCCACCAGGGACCCCTCTCCCACCAAGGGCTCCGTCAGGAGCCCGGCCGGCCCGGCGGCGACAAGGCCCGGGCGCGTGGCCTCCTCCCGGGGAACTCGAACGCGCAGCAGACCGCACTCCCGCCGACCAACGCCCGTCGCGACGACGAGGCCCGGGCGCGTGGGGTCCTCCCGGGGGACTCGAGCGCGCAGCAGACCGCACCCCCGCCGACCAACGCCCGTCGCGGCGGAGCGCCCCCCGGGGGGACCCCACGCGCCCGGGCCGGGGGGACCCCACACGCCCGGGCCGGGGGACCCCACGCGCCCGGCCCGGCACCACCCCCACCCGGGCCGGACCACCAACTCCCCGCAAAGCCCGCGTGATCTTTGCCGCTCACCCGGGTTGACAGGTAGAGACGATCCGCAACCATGGACAGGAGAATGCGTAAGCCGCTCAGACCGGTCGCTCGCCGTGCGCTCGCAGCGCAGTCGGACGCGCGCCTCGTGCGGCTGATCCGCGCCCGGCACGAGCCCGCGTTCGAAGAGGCCGTGCGCCGCTACCGCGGCCCCCTGGTCGCCTACGCGGCGACGATCGCGGGGCCGGCCAGAGCGGAGGACGTCGTACAAGCCGGACTTGAGCGGGCGCACCGGGCCCTCCTCGCGGACGAGCGTGAGATCGCGCTGCGCTCCTGGCTGTTCGCGATCGTCCGCAACGGCGCGCTCAACTCCGTCCGCGACGAGCCCACCTGGAGCGAGCTCGACCCCGAGCACGACGGAGTGGAGCAACCACCCGCGATCGCTGAGCGGCATGAGGAGATCGAGCGCGTGATCACGGCGATCTGCGCGCTCCCGGACGAGCAGCGAAGGGCGCTCGTGATGCGGGAGCTGGACGGCGCCGGCCACGCCGACATCGCCGCCCGGCTGCACACCAGCCCGAGCGCGGTGCGCGGCCTGATCTATCGCGCCCGGACCACCGTCCGCGACTCGCTCGGCCTGCTGATCCCAGTTCCCCTGCTGATCCGGCTCCTCGAAGCCGATGCCGCGGGAGCGAGCGCCGGCGCCGCGGGGGGAGGCGGCGCGCTGCTCGGCGGGGCCGCCGGCAAGGGGGCGGCCGGCGTCGCGACGGCGGTGATCGCGCTCGGCGCCGGACAGGCGATCCACGATCACGGCGCTGATGACGAGGGGGCCCGGGGCGGCCACGATCGCAGCGCGCAGCCGGCGAAGGCGCCGGGCGCCGGGGCCGGGGATGCGACGGTGGGAGCGACTACCGGGGCAGCGCGCGACGACGACGAACGCGACGTTGACGATGACGACGACCGCACTCGAGACAGCGACAGCGACCGCGACGACGCCGACAGCGAGCGCGAGGGCGACGGGGAGCGCGACCGTGAGGATGCCGGCGAACGCGAGCGGGGCGAGCGCGAGAGCGAACGCGAGCGGGGCGAGCGCGAGAGCGAGAGCGAGAGCGAGCGGGGCGAGCGGGAGGATCGCGACGACGACATCGAGAGCCAGGCCGCGCCCACGGCGCTCGCCGAAGCCGGCGAGGAGCGCGACGACGAGGACGGGGACGGCGAGGAGCGCGATCAGGACGACTGACGGAGCGGCGCGTCGGGCGCCCCGCTCAGCTCCAGCGCGGCTTCAGGCGGCCCAGCCTCGGCCTGGGGAGGCTCGCGAGCAGGGACTCGAACGCGCCCCCCAGCTCCGCCGGCGCCGGGCGGGCTGCCGGATCGAAGCGCAGGCAGGCCTCGATCATCTCGACCGCCGCTCGGGGAAGGCTCGCTTGCAGGGGGACCGGGGGGCTCGTCAGCTGCGGCCAGCGCTGCTCGGGATCGGCCGCGTCCGCGTCACCCGGCGCGAACGGCCGCTCGCCACTCGCCGCCCGGTAGAGGGTCACGCCCAGCCCGAAGACGTCGGCCGGCGCGCCGAGCGGCACGGCAGGGTCAAGCAGACACTGCTCGGGCGCCATGTAGGAGTCGGTCCCGACGGGCCCGGCGAGCGCCGCGGCCGCGGCGCTTCGACAGGCGACGCTGAGGTCGATCAGGCGCGGCGGCGCCCCCATGATCACGTTCGCCGGCTTCACGTCGAGATGCAGCCAGCCGCGCCCATGCATGTAGTGAATCGCGGCCGCGAGCTGCGTGGCCAGGGGGGCCAGCTGCTCGATCGCGAGCGGCCCGGAGCGACGGATCAGGCTCGACAGGCGGGGCCCTTCGAGGTGCTCGAGCAGCAGATGCGGCCGCGGCCCACCGAGACGGGCGCCGAATCCACGCACGATCACCGGATGCTGCAGGCCCGCCAGCGCCTCCGCCTCGGCTCGGAGGCCGTCGAGGGAGTGCGCGTCCGCGGCGCGGTCGGGGCGCAGGAGCTTCGCCACGACCGTGCAGCGGCGCTCGTCGTCCCAGGCCAGGTAGGCCTCACAGTGATGCCCGCCGCCGAGCTTTGCGAGCGCCGTCAGGCGCTCGGCGACCCGATCGCCCTCCTCGAGCCCCCAGCTCGAGGAGGGCCGTGATCCGGCCTGCCCGGCGGTGCGCCCCGCCACCTCGGCCACGGCGGCGCTCACCGTCCCCGGGTCCTCGTCCCCGTGGCGGTGCCCCTGGTCGCCGTGTGCGAGGCACCCGTGCCACGCGTCGTGCCGGTGGCGGTGTGGCCGCGGGTCCGGGTACCGGTCGCGGTGTCGTTCGTCGCCGTGTGCGAGGGCCCGGTGCCACGCGTCGTGCCGGTGGCGGTGTGGCCGCGGGTCCGGGTACCGGTCGCGGTGTCGTTCGTCGCCGTGTGCGAGGGCCCGGTGCCACGCGTCGTGCCGGTGGCGGTGTGGCGCGAGCGGTTGGTCGCCGAGTCACCGTCATCGCCGTCATCGTCATCGTCGTCGGCGAGCAGCACGGCGCCGTCGTCGCCGGGATCGCGCTTGGCGACGATGTCGTCGCCGCCCCGCTTGCCGTCGACGGCCTGCGCGATCTCTGTGGCCACCCCGGCCACGCTGATCAGGAACGCAGCCAGGATCAGCGCCGTGACGACCACCGCCACGCGGTCATAGAGGCGGCGCCGGGGCTCCTCGAGCTCGTAGTCGGACATGGTTCTCCCTTCGTAGGGCCGGAAGGTCCCGGCCGTTGGGTCTCCACCCCCTGAAACCCGACCCGGGGACGAGGATCACGGAGGAGATAGCCGCGGCCGGCCCGTCGCGACGACGAGGCCCGGGCGCGTGGGGTCCTCCCGGGGGACTCGAGCGCGCAGCAGACCGCACCCCCGCCGACCAACGCCCGTCGCGGCGGAGCGCCCCCCGGGGGGACCCCACGCGCCCGGCCCGGGGGCCGCACTCCCGACGCTCAGTCCACCAGGCGCCGCTCCATCGCCCACCGCCCGAGCTCGTGCCGGTTGGTCAGCTGCAGCTTCCGCAGCACCGCCCGCACGTGCGCCTCCACGGTCCGGGCCGAGATCCCCAGCTCGGCCGCCGCCTCCTTGTACATGTAGCCGCGCGCGATCAGGCGCAGGACCTCGCGCTCGCGGGCCGAGAGCCGGTCGACCTCGGGGTCGCCTCCGGTGGCGGGGGCCTCGCCGGCGAAGGCGTCGAGGACGAAGCCCGCCAGCCGCGGGGAGAAGACCGCATCCCCCTCGGCGACCCGCTCGATCGCCGCCGCCAGCTCCTCGCCCGAGATCGACTTCGTGACGTAGCCGCGCGCGCCGGCGCGGACGACCGCGATCACGTCCTCGGCCGCGTCGGAGACCGACAGCGCC
>CAZARJ010000009.1:17962-19988 GCA_964487515.1 uncultured Conexibacteraceae bacterium
GCCGCCGGGCATGTGGACGTCGAGCAGGACGACCTCCGGGCGATGTGCGGCGATCGCCGCCACTGCGTCGCCGACCCCGCCGGCCTCGGCGACGATCTCGGCCCGGTCCTCGAGCTCCGCGCGGACGCCGCTGCGGAACAGCCCGTGGTCGTCGACGATCACGATCCTCCTCACGCCGGCCATCATCGCTCCCCGGGCAGCGCCAGGTGAACCTCGGTCCCCTCGCCCGCGGCCGACCGCACCTCCGCGGTCCCGCCCTGGCGGCTCATCCGCCCGACGATCGACTCCCGGATCCCGCGCCGGTCGGCCGGCACGGCGCCGGGATCGAAGCCCGGGCCCCGGTCCCGCACCCAGACGTCGACGGATCCCTGATCGCCGGCCTCCGCGTAGAGCGAGATCGCCGCGCCGGAGCCGGTCGCGAACTTGGCCGCGTTGACCAGCGCCTCGCTGGCCGCCGCCACCAGCGCCTCGCCCCGCTCGTCCAGATCCCGCTCGCCGACCGTGACGACGTCGATGCGGACCCGGTGGTCGTCCTCGATCCGCTCCGCGACGGCCTTCAGGGCGGCCGCGACCCCCTCCCCCGCCCCGTTCGGAGCGCCGCCCTGAAGCCAGGCCCGCAGCTCGCGCTCCTGCCGCCGGGCCAGGGCGGCCACCTCCCGCGGGTCGCCGGCGCGTCGCTGGATCAGCGCCAGGCTCTGCAGGACCGAGTCGTGCAGGTGCGCTGACAGCTCGGCCCGCTCCTGCGAGCGGATCCGCTCGGCCCGCTCGGCGGCCAGGTTGCGCCCCATCCCCCAGAGGAACGGCGCGACGATCAGAACCAGCGCCAGGATCGCAACCCCGGCCACCAGCGCGGCGTCCTCGACCGCGCCGAGCGCCCCGATCACGGCCAGGAAGAGCACCGCTCCCCCGACCACGAGCGCGGCGCCCAGGATCGTGCGCGGCGCCGACCGGCGCTGCCAGAGCAGCAGGCCCCCCGCGATCGCGAGGCCGACCGGGACGACCGCGATCAGGGTCAGCGCCTCCCGCTCCCCCGCCGCCCCGGTCGCGTCCAGCAGGGCGACCCCGCCGAGGAGGACGAACGCCAGCCCGGCGACCAGGGCGACGGGATCGGGACGGCGGGAGCTCACCGCGAGCAGGCCCTCTCGTTCAGGCGCCGCATCTCGGCGAGCGAGTCCTCGGAGATCGGGCCGCGGTGCTCCTCCCAGCGGGACGCGGAGCCGCCGTTGAGGACCTGCACGGCGCCGAAGTCCACCGCCGCGTCGACGTCGAGCACGGGTGCCCGGCGCGGCTCCGCGACCCGGCTCCGATCGCGCGCCCGTCCCCGCTCGGGCCCGCCGGCGCCGGCGCTCACGATGGCGGCGGTGGAGCGCCGGGGACCGCTCGTGGCCTCGGAGTCGAATCCCTGGTCATCCTCGCCGGCGAGCGCGACGTAGCCGGCCCGGGACTTCGCCCGGCCGACCACGCAGACGTCCGGCGGGACGAGCACCTCGACGTAGCCGACGCCGGCCTGCGCCCGCAGCGGCACCGTCTGCCCGGCGGGCCAGCGCATGTCGCGCAGGTCGACCGACAGGTTGCCCATGCCGAGGCGGTACCCCTCGGCCGGGATCATGGCGGCGGAAGCGGGCCGGTGGGACTCGTCGCCGACGCCGCCCTTCAGGTCGAGGTCGGCCGCCTCCGCGGCGCCGGCCCCCAAAACGAGGGCGGCCAGCGGCGCGATCAGCCAGCGCGCACCCGCTCCGGAGGCGAACGCCAGGGCGACGGTCGCCATGCCGCCGGCGACGATCGTCGCGGCGACGAGCGCCCCGAGCCCGAAGCCGGCCATGAGCGCGGCGGCGAAGAACGAGGCGATGCTGAGCAGGGCGATGCCGCAAGCCAGCACCACGGTGACCAGCGGCGAGCGGGCGGCCGGGCGATCGGCGACCGCGGTCGGCTCCTCGTCCCGGTCCCCCGCGCCCGGGTTCGCCCGGGCCGCGGTCGCCGGGGCGGTCGATGCGGCGGCGGGCGCGGCCCCGCCGGGGCCGGCGGC
>CAZARJ010000010.1:0-19632 GCA_964487515.1 uncultured Conexibacteraceae bacterium
GTAACAGCGATGACCCCGGAAGCGGCACGGCATCTGTCGCGGCCGATAGCAGCAGTACGCTGCCCTTCACCGGGCTTGACGTGAGTCTGCTTGCCGGCGGCGGCCTGGTGCTCTTGCTCGGTGGCCTGGCGATGGCTCGTCTGACTGCCTCGCGCCGCGACACGCTGTAGGAGCCCCAGGAACGTTCACGGGCGCGACGGGCGCTTCAGTCTGACGACGACCGGTCTGCCTTTGGCCAAAGGGCAGGCCTGTCGCCGTTTGCGTAACGGATGATGCCGCCGACCGCGGAGGCCTGAAGGAAAAGGGCCTGGGCGCTTGCGCGCCCGAGCGTGGATGTGGAAGCCCCGCCTCGTCGCTGACGAACGAGCGCCAGCGCGGCTAGTGCATGGAGGATCAGGAAGCCTCGGGCGGCCTTGCTTGCGCGGGCAGCGAGAACCGCCTGCAGCAGCAATGCGGAGTGGGCGAGTGGGCCGAGCAGCAGACGAAAGAGCTTGTGGCCCCAGAGTTGTCTTGCCACGGGCCGCTTGCCGGGCAGCAGGAGCCCGCGGCGACGCCATACAGCGTCGAGCAGTCCCGCGGTCGTGCGCGTGCGGCGCTCCCATTCCGCGCGGAGTCCTGAGCTCGGGGGCTCATAGGCGATCGCGGCGGGCTCGTAGGGGACCCGGAGTCCCAATCCCGTGATGTCGAGACCGATCCAGAGGTCATCGACCGCGACATCTGGAGGAATAGGGGAGAAAGCGGACCTTCGCAGGGCGATCAGCTCGCCAACCAGCGAGACGGTCGCCCCGAGGCGACCTTCGCGCCGCTTGAGCCATGACTCGTAACGCCAGTAGAGCGCCTGTTCGGAGCCCAGCACCTGCTTTTCTCCCGCTACCGCACCCACTGACGGGTCAGCGAACCAGCCGGCAAGTGCGGCGAGGCTGCCCGGTCGCAATCTCGTATCGGCATCGGTCAGGACGGCCACGTCATGCTCGGCCACGGCCATCCCGCGGTTGATGGCTTCGGCTTTCCCGAGCCGTTCGCCAGCGGTCACCACCCGGGCGCCGACACGTCCCGCTACACGCGCTGTGTCGGGATCCTCGGCAACAACTATGACTTCGAGCGTCCCGAGGTAGCCATTGTTCAGGAGGTCCTCGACCTTGGCCGCGATCTCGCGGGCTTCCAGGTATGCGGGAACGATGATGCTCAGCGGTGGCTGAACGTTGGCCGCGGGCGGCTCGTTCGACTTCGCGCTCCTCCGGGTGGCCAGGGCCAGATAGAGCGGGTAGAGCGCCGGCCCCGCCGCCACGATGGCGGCGAGGGCGACCGATGAAGGGCGCGGCCAACGTCGTGCGCTCAAGCTATTCGACCCGGTCGCGAAGCAGGGCTGGGATGGTCAGGGCGATGATCTTCAGATCGAGCAGGAAGGACCGGTTCTCGATGTAGTAGTTGTCCCACTCGACCCGGTCCGCGATCGAGGTGTTGCCGCGGAGTCCGTGCACCTGAGACCAACCCGTCAGCCCGGACTTCACGCGGTGACGATCCGCGTATCGGTATACGGACTCGTCGAACAGTCGCGCGTAGCTGGGGCGTTCCGGCCGCGGACCGACGAGCGACATGTCTCCACGCAGCACATTGAAGAGCTGGGGGAGCTCGTCGATCGCTGTCTTTCGCAGCCAGGTTCCAACTCTTGTGCGCCGGTCTACGCCCTCGACACCGCCGGGAGCCAGCCCGGCATGAAGGCGATCGTCGAGGTCGACTTCGGATGCTTCGCCGTCGCGAGCGTCTCGCATGGTCCGGAACTTGTAGAGGTTGAACTCCCGGCCGTCCAAGCCGACCCGGCGCTGGCTGAAGATGATCGGTCTGCCAAGGGTCAAGGCCGTCGCCAGGGCGGCGATGATCATGACCGGAGAGCTCACGATGATCGCGACCGCTGCGAGGAACCTGTCACCCGCGTACTTGATCGCGAACTGCCAACCCAGGGGGTCTGTCGGGTGGACCGAGATGATCGGAATCCCCCCAATTCGCTCCAAGCCAATGCGGTCCGTCACGCCTTCGAACAGGCGTGGGAGCACCGAGACGGTAACCCCCATCGCCTGGCAGCGCCGAACCAGATCCAGCTCCGCATGGTGCCGCATGGAGGAGAAGCTCACGATCACGTGCGTTACCTGCCGCTCGGCGATCGCCAACTCCAGTCCCGGTCCGAATAGCGGCGCCGACTCCGGCGCCGGTGAACCCGAATGAAGGACAGGAATATCTCCGGATACGGGGCTGTCGATCTCGAGCGGGTCGTCGTCGAGGAATGCGACTGGGCGTAGGCCGAACTCGGGGCGATCGACGAGGCGCTGCGCGAACTGGCGACCTACGGCGCCTGCACCGACGATCAACGTGTTCTCGCCCGCTAAGCCCGCCTTCCTGAGCCGCATCTCTACGAGATGGATCGCGCCGCGCGCCGCGATCATGTACGTAGCCGCAAAGATCCATGCTCGGACGGCCTGATCGGCTGCGCCTTGGCTGTCGAAGAAAAGGACCTGCGCGAAGGTCATTGTCATGGCGACGATCGCCGTGGCGCCGATGACCTTGCCGGCGTCATCGAGGAAGTGGGGGGCGAAATTGGTTCGATAGATCCCCGCGACCGCGAGGACTCCCAGCACGGCGACCCCGAAGATCGCGAACTCGAAGATGTCGGCTCCGAGATTGTCAGTCGACCAGCTAGCGATCGAGACCGCGGCCGCGAGGATCAGCATCGCGAAATCGCTGATCAGCGTCCGCCGCGAAAGAATCGGGAACCGCCGATGGGCGCGTGCCGCGTGCTCCTGCTTGCTCCGCGTCTTGGAGCGCCGATGGGCAATGCTTCTGCGATCGGTGTAAGAGGGGGAGCTCATGGGGGGTGGCGTGAAGACGCCCTACGGCTGATGATCGGCGGTCGAGAGGAAAACCTCAAGCTTGCGTTTGACCGGCGCGGAGGCCCTCGCTGAGGACGTTGGTCACCCGTGCGGCCTCGGCGCTCAGCGTGCGACCCCGGACGAAGTCGCAGCCCGCCGAGATTATGGAGGCTCGGAGTGACGGGTCAGATCTGATGCGCTGGACCGCGGCGGCGGCCGAGCCTGCATCCCCGGGGGGGATCAGCCGGACCGCGTCCCCGACGGCCGCCGAGATCCCGCCGACATCGGTCGCGACGACTGGCAGGCCTGCCGCAAAGGCCTCGAGGAGCACCTGGGGAAACCCTTCTGTCCAGGAGACATGCAGAAAAACGTGCGCAGCCCGGTACTGCTCCATCAGGGCTGGACCGAATGGAACGTAGCCCCGGATCTCGGCAGATTCCGAGAGGCCCAGCTCCGTCAGGCGGTCGTCCAGCCGAGACTGGAGTGGTCCCTCGCCGCAGATCACCATCTTCCAGCGCGGATCGTCTTTTCGGAGGGCTGCCAGGATCTCAGGGAGGAGAAGGGGGTTCTTCTCGCTTTCCAGCCGGCCGACGCTGAGCAATACGAGCTCCCCTTCGTACGAGCGGGCGAGCGCTTCGCTCGTCGGTGTCAGGTCTTCGTCGTCCACAAGCGAGACGGCGATCTCGGTGAGGCTGCGCGACTTGCGGTAGCGGTGAGCGAGGTCTGGGCCGACGGCGATCACGTCTGCGACGTGTCCGATGAGCCTGAACAACGCCTCCATCACGAGGGCTGCAGCCCAGAGGTGGCGAGCACCGGGATGTCGATGACGAACGTACGCGATCCAGTCTTGTCGAACCCCCAGCACGACCCGCCGGCCGCGGAGCAGGGCGAGGAGGGCGAATGCGATCGCAAAGGGATGTGGGCCCAAGAGCCAGACGCAATCCAACCTTCCCAGCTCCCGCCAGAACCGCCGAATGGTCGCGCCGCTCGTGCGCATGACCTCCCAGGGGTGCGCGAGGCTCTCGTAGTGAGGCAGGGCGATGAAGTCGAACGTCCCTCGAACGGGGTGCCGATAGCGCGCACCGGTCGGTTCGAGACGTCCGAACAGCGTCAGCCCACCGAGGTTCTCTCCGACTCGATTTACGAACTCGGCAAATGATCGATCGGCACTCAGACCCTCACGACTTCTCCGGTAGGGATAATCCGTGTAGAGGCCGACCCGCACCCCGGGTAGCCTATCTGGCGAATCTGGCGACCCAAAGCTTTCCCCGAGCCGGGGATCGGTCGATGGGATGTCAGAATGCAGCCCTCAGCTGACTCCCGCATCGTGCCAGCCCAGCAAAGCCCGACACCTGAGTGGTTGCAGCCCGCTGCGAGTCAGTCGGGCTTTCGGCGTTCGGTCGAAGCGGTACGCAGTCGGCTGCTGCTGGTCATCGCGATCGTCGTCGTGGTGACCGGCGCCAGCGTCGCATTTGTCGCCGGCCAAGACGATGTGTATGAGGCCGATGCCAGCCTCCTTGTCTCGCCGATGCCCGCCGACGATCCGATCGTGTCGAGCCTGGGAGTGATCCGCGAATCGAGCGATCCGACTCTCGATGTGCAGACCGCAGCGCAATTGATCGTCACGCGCGAAGTCGCAGAGCTCGCAGCCCAGAGCATCGACGCGGATAAGAGCGCCGATGAGATCTTGAATGACGTTCGCGCGGAACCGGTTGGACAGAGCAATATCGTCGCGATCCTCGCTCGGGCGCCCACCGCACAGGGTGCGCAGGAGCTCGCTAACGCCGTAGGCGAGGCTGCGGTTGAGGTCCGTACCAACGATCTGCACAAGCGCATCGACGAGCTCTTGCCGCGGCTGGAGGCCCAGCGAGACGACGCCACCGGGAGCGACGCAGGCGAAGCGCTGTCCGAACAGATCGCGCAGCTGCAATCGCTTCGTGCCGGCCCCGATCCGACGATCCGAATGGAGGCGAGGGCGACCGAGCCTGAGAGCCGGATCTGGCCACGCCCGATCTTGACGGTGGCGGGCGGATTGCTGCTCGGTGTTGTGCTCGGCGTGCTCGTTGCATACATGTTGCGTGCCCTCGACCCGCGTCTACGCAGGGAAGATCAGCTACGCGAGTCGTTCCGCCTGCCGCTGCTTGCACGGATCCCGCGCGAGGCATCCGCGAACAAGGACATGCCGCTGCGGCCGGCCTCAATCTCTCCAGCAACCACGGAGGCTTACCGCACTCTGCGAGCGACGTTGACGGTGCCACGCGGCCCTGGAGCGCCGACGCCCAAGTCGCTCCTTGTCACCAGTCCATCGCCAGGTGAGGGTAAGACGAGCACGGCGGTCAATCTCGCATTCTCGCTGGCGCGTGCGGGTAGCAAGGTGATCCTGATCGAGTCTGACCTCCGTCGCCCCTCGATCGAGCAGGCCGTTGGAGTCGGTCCTGCGTACGGCATCGCCGCGGTTCTGCGCGGTGAGGTTCCGATGGCGGATGCGCTGGTTCGCGCCCCGGGCTCGGACGACAACCTGTGGCTCCTGATGGCCGGCCGAAGCGACGGCGAGACCTCCGAGCTATTCAGCCTTCCCATGGCGCAGCATCTGATCGACGATGCCGAGAAGCTGGCCGACTACGTCGTCGTCGACTCCCCGCCGCTCGCTGCCGTAGTCGATTCGATGCCTCTTGCTCAGCGGGTCGATCGGGTCTTGGTCGTCGTCCACCTGGGAAGGACGCATCTGCGAAGAATCCGGGAGCTGGGGGAGATTCTGGCCGGCAGCGGAGTCAGGCCCGCAGGCTTTGCCCTGCTGGGTACTACTCGGCCCGGCGACAGTTACTACTACGCGGACGCTGTTTCGTCACGGGGCCGTCAGCCGCGGGACGCGGGACTACCCTCCGAGGGAGATGCCGGGTGGGCGCGGTCCGGGTCAGGCGAATCTTCATCCGCGTGAACCAACCAGCCTCCGAGCTCCTTGCCGGCGACATAGGAGCTTGGGGCACCCAGGATCAGGTATCCGGCTCGATACGTGGCGCCGGCCTGGTCGAGCGCCTCCGCAACTTCGGCCAGATCATCACTGGTGGTTGCCCGGTACCGCACGACGACGACGACCTGGTCGGTCTCGGGGAGAAGCTCCAGGATCGCGGGGAGATCACGGGAGGAGCTGCTGTCGACGATTACTTCGTCGGTTGAACGCCGGGCTTCGCGGACCACATTGCGCGTGACGTCTCCCGGGAGGATGGTGGTCTCTCCGATCTCTGCGATCACCCGGGTGAGCTCAAGCGAGGCTGCCGCGCCGGTCGCCGCGGATCCAACGGTGACAAGGACGATCAGGGACGCCGGGGAATCAGCGTGGCTTGATCTGGCCGGGCGATCGCCCAGCGTGAGACGTATGCGGGCCATCAAGAGCCGCATTCCGTCACGCACCTCGGTGCGCTCGGACGCGGAGAGCGCGCGCATCCGGTGGGGCGCGGGCACTCGCGCCAGGATCGGCAGCGAAAGGATGCTGAGCAGATCGCCGGCGTCCTCGATTTTCGCCGGGCTGACGAGATTGAGGAGGAGCGCAGTGCCGGCACCGAGCAACAACCCCCCCGCGGCGGCTACGAGCAGGAGAAGCCACCATGGCCTACCGAGCGAGGTTCCGGGTGGCTCGGCCAGGCTGCTGACCGACATCGTCGGGTCTGTACCGTCGCGAATCGACCGCAGCTGGCTCAGCTGCGAGCGCAGGTCGGCGGTAATCGTCGCTGCGTCCTGTGACTTCTGGAGGCTGAGTTGGCCCTTGGTGCTTTCGATCTTCTCGCGCACCGCAGGCTTGAGGATCTGCCGTTGCGCCTCGATCGCCCCGGTTGCATACGCGCTGGCGACTGCGGCGGCTTCGTCCGGAGAATCGGCCTGAGCGGTGATCTGGACGACGTTCGTCCCCTCGATCGGCTCCACGTCCACCGCCTCGCGAACTCGCGACGCCGTCCAACCTGGTAGCTGCTTCGCCGCGCTGCCCGCGGTCGCGGAGGAGGTGATGAGGGCAGCCGCGGTCGTAACCGTGCGGGTCGGATCGCCGGGGGACGTGCGAAGGATAGGAAGGCCGACGAACGCTGTCTCGCCTTCCGTGAGTGGGGTGATGACGATCTCGGAATGCGCCTCGTATATCGATGTGCGTTGAAGAAGGAATGCCCCGCAGGCAAGCATCGCCGCGATCGTGATGGCAATAACCACCCACCGATGAGCGCGGACCGCCCGCAAGAGGGGGACGAGGGCGGCCGCAAGCTGGGCATCTATGTCGGGGTCGATGCGTCGTTTCATCGCCGGGTGGTCAAGGTGGTGCGGGATTCGGCTGCTGGGTAGCGATCCCCGCTCACCCGGGCCGCAACGGCGCCGAGCACCGGACCCAGGGCGAGAAGGATCCAGAGCACCTGCTCATAGGCGTTGGAAAGGAAGACGGACGCGCTCAGAGTGCCGACCTGTGCGACGAGAATGGATCTGCCGATGATCACGAGATCCCGCACACCCTGCGTCTCGAGCCGGGCGATCGCACGCCAAGTAGTGCGGAGGACTGCGGTCAACAGCGCCAAGAGCAGCACCAGGCCGATGATGCCTGTCTCGGTGAGCTGCTGAAGGTAGATGTTGTGCACGACGTGCGGGTTCTCGGTGATCAGGTAGATGTCATTGGGGCTTCCGGGCTGGCGCACGTAGTTCGGGGACTCGGCGCGAAAGTTGTTCGTGCCCACCCCCAGCCACGGGTGATCTTCGCTCATGCGCCACGCGACGTCCCAGAGATCTACTCGACCAGTTCCGCTTGTATCCGCCTCGCGGATCCGGTCGAGGGTCTCGGGTGCCGCCGCAGCGATCCAGATGCCGGCAACTGCGACCGCGACGGCGATGACGGCGCCCAGTCGGGCGCGGCTCCCGCGCGACACCGCCAGGGCCGCGGCGGCTGAGATGACGGCTGCGATCATTCCACCGCGCGAACCTGTCGCAGCGAGGCTGACTCCGAGAAAGATCATCGTCACCGCCAGGCCCCCTCGAAGTGGTCGCGAACGGGTGGCCGCGATCAATCCGGCGGCGAGAGCCATCGCAGCGACAATCGCCGCCGCGAGATAGTTGGGATCTCCGAGGCCGCCACTCAGGCGCCCATCCTGCTTGGCGATCAACTCTGCCCCTGGAGCCGGCGCGTAGCCGATCGCCGCCGCCAGCACGACGCTGAGGATAATCGCGACAAGGACGAGGACGAGATGGCGCGGGCGGTTGATTGTCGCGGCGACGAGGGCGAACGCGGCGATCGCGGTGTACCAGTTCCGTATGTTGGCTGCTGCTGCGTCGGGATCCGTGGCCCAGATGATTGACAAGGTCACCCACGCAGTGAGGGCGAGGAGGATCCAGATGATGACCTGGTTTCGTTGAAGCAGATCTGCGGCGGCATGGCGATTGACGGAGATGACCGCCAGACACGCCACCACGAGCAGACCGAGCAGCCCCGTCGAGATCGGGTCGACGCCGGGAACCACATAGATGAATGCGAATGGGACCCACAACGCCACCCCAAGGGGGAGATTGACTAAGGCGACCGGGACCAGGATGGCGATGGACAGAACACCGACGGCGGCCGGCACCGAGATCGGTAGCAGCGCACCGACCAACCCGGCTGTGAGGATCCCGGTCGCTACGAGCGCGGTCTGAGGGGTGAGCGAGAGTCGGTCCGCCGTTCGCGCTCCCGAAGGGATTCGCGCGGACCCGGTCACGAGGGCAGCCGCTCAGCGGCCTTCGAGTCGATCCCCGCCGTGGTGGGCTCATCGCCGGCGCCGGCTCTGAACAGAGCAAGGGCCCCGAACGCGAAAATCACACCCACCAACGCCTCGGTGACCTCAAACCGCGCGTGCGCGAAGTCCAGCTCCCCTGCAAAGAGCGACGGGTTTCGCTCCGCGACCAGGGAGCTCAGCTCAGCGATGCCTTGATTGGAGATCAGCGCGATCGCAAGCCCGATCGGCAGGATCGGGACCAGCTTCGACGCCCATCCGCGAATGCGGCTCGACGCAGCGGCGGCGATTGGTAGAACGATCCCGAAGCCAAACCAGAAAACCTTGAACAAGCGGTCCATCTCCAGCCATCCTCCGAGGGCACGGAGATTGTGAACATTGGTCTCTTCCTGGGCGTTGTCCTCGACCAGGCCCGCGGGCGTTTCGATCTCGAAAATCCGCTGTCCCCAGCTGATCTCTTCCCCGGCTCCGAAGAAAAAAAGCACGGAGAGAAGCGCCAGAGCGACCTTCTTGACCGTCGCCACCCCGGTGGAGCCGTGGCTCCGGAACAGCGTCATGGCGAACAGGACTGACGCTGCGAAGAGGGCGAGCGCTCCGAGCGTCTCCACGACCCCGTCCTCCTCGACATAGGCGTCGACGGCCCCCGCCTCCAGCACGAAAAGAAGGCCGTACGCGGCGAGCAGTCCGGAACCGGCGAGTGTGTATTGAAGCGGCTTGCTCACTTGACCCCGGCGCTATGCACCTGCCTGCAGATAATATCGGCGCCGCTGCGGGGGCCGTTATCGCGGTTTCCTCGGTGAATACGCTCGCCCGGGAACTTTTCGAGGGGGATATCGTCGCCGCTGCATGGGCGGCGGCGAACACAGCATCGGGACCCGCACGTTGCGGGGAATGGTTTGGGCATACGGCTCATTCGTCGGGGGCCGGGCTCTCAGCCTCCTGGCCACCGCGATCCTTGCGCGGGTCCTGGCGCCCGACGAGTTCGGGATCGTCGCCATGGCCCTGACCATGATGGCGCTGCTGGAGGGGATGGCGGACCTGGGCCTCAGTCAGGCGCTCGTCATCCAGGGCGATGAGGTTCTGGATGAGCGCGCGCAGACGGTGTTCGCTTCGAGTGTGATTCTGGGCTTGGCGGCGAGCGTCATCATCGCCGCGGCGGGGCCGCTGGTTGCCGCGTTCTTCGATGAGCCCGCACTGACATCGATCGCGGCGGTGCTCGGTCTGAACTTCTTTCTGAAGTCCTTGGGCAACACCCACTACGCGATTGCCCAGAGAAGCTTGAACTTTCGAGCCCGGACGTTGACTGAATTCGCAGACGTCTTCGTTCGCGGGCTCGTCGGCGTGGCACTCGCGCTGGCAGGGTTCGGAGCCTGGAGCCTGGTGATTGGCTACCTCGCCGGGACGGCGGCATTCGTCGTCGTCATCTGGACTCTCGTCTCCTGGCGCCCGGCGGCGAAGGGGGGGACGCGGGGCTTGCGAAGCATGATCCGCTTCGGAAGCATGATCAGCGGGGTCACCGTCGTTGCCGCGATGATCTCGAATGTCGACTACGTCTTCATCGGCCGGGCCTTGGGGACGTCGGCTCTCGGTCTGTACACCGTCGCCTTCCGCCTTCCAGAGCTGCTCATCGTCAACTTGTCCGCGGTCGCGTCCGATGTCCTCTTCCCAGCGTTCTCCGCGGTCGAGCGGGATGACCTCGGACGGGTATTCCTGGTCTCGCTCCGATACACGCTGATGCTTGCTCTGCCACTTGCGGCGATTCTCGCGGCATTGGCGGATCCGATCGTGTTCGGCCTCTTCGGCGATCAGTGGGGGGAGTCCGTCGTCCCGATGCAGATCTTGACGGCTTATGCCACCGCCGTGGCGATCGGCATTCCAGCCGGAATTACCTACAAAGCCACCGGTAGGGCCGGAGTTCTGCTCAACCTTGGGATCGCCCGGCTCGCGTTGGTGGTAATTGCCCTGTTGCTCTTCGTGGACCGAGGGATCGTCGCCGTTGCCGCATCCCAGGCCGGTGTCGCCGGGCTGGCATCGGTGGTCGGGATATTTCTCGCGGTTCGCCTGCTCAAAGTAAGGCTGAAGAGCATCCTGAGCGCCGCCTGGCCAGCGGTGCTCGGCGCGACTCTGATGGCTGTCCCGATGGTTCTCATCGAGGCCTTGATCGACCGACCGTGGCCGACCCTGATTGCGGGTGGGCTTGCCGGCGGTGCAACCTATGTCGGCTTTCTCGCGCTTGCTGCACCCGACACCCTCCGCCTGCTGAGAGAGAAGATGTTCCCGAGTAGCCCGATCGGCGACAAGGCAGTCTCGAGGACGCGCGAGACGGACATCATTGCCTGACTCGCAGCGATTTCTCGGACCAGGGCTCATAGGATGCCGTCTCGATCAACGGCTTGGAGGTACTCATGGCGCCAGAGCGCCAGTCACTTCTCTTGTGCTATCACGCGCTCAGCGAAGGGTGGCCGTCAGCCCTTGCGGTCAGGCCTGCCGACTTTGCAGAGCAAGTGGCGGCATTCGTGAAGCTCGGCTATAGGTTCACGACTTTTCACGACGCGGTGCGTGGGCAGGCTGATGGGCGTGTTTGTGCAATCACGTTCGATGATGCGTACCTGTCGACTCTCAAGCATGCGTTCCCGGTTCTCCAGGAGCTCGGCCTGGTTGCCACCGTATTCGTGCCGACCGCGAAGATTGCCACCGCAGAGCCTCTTTCGTGGCCCGGGATCGAGGAATGGCTCGGCAGTCGTTGGGAGGGGGAGCTCACGAGCATGAGCTGGGATGAGCTCCGGGATCTGGCTGCCGCGGGTTGGGAGATCGGGTCACATACCCGGACCCATCCCCACCTCCCGGAGATCGACGCGGAGCACCTTGGCCTCGAGCTCGGAGGCTCGCGCGCCACATGCGAAGCCGAGCTGGGAAAGCCGTGCCGCACGATTGCGTATCCGTATGGCGACTACGACAGTCGGGTAATTGAGGCGGCCGCTGCGGCCGGGTATGAGGCGGGCGCCACGCTGGTCTCTTCGATCCCGAGCTCCGACGTGCGAAACGCGCACCTCCAGCGTCCGCGCGTTGCCGTTTACCGAGACGACGGCTTGCGCCGAATCAAGGCAAAGGCTGCGCTTATGGCCAAGCACCCGGCCGCGTGGAATGCAGCGGCCGCATTCCGAAGCCATCTGCGTCACTGACGACGGGCCCGAGTCTTGCCTGATGCATCTTTCGTGGCTCGGACGTTTGTCCAGTCAAGCGGAGGATTCCGCGAGCGCTCTACACGCCGGCCGATTCATCAGGCATGGCGCGCATCGGGATCACAACTGCATTCGGGATCGCGATCGCGGCAACCCTTGTCTCCATGGCACTTTTCGCGGGCGTTGCGCCTGAGCGCGCCGCCGCGAAGGCGCACAACTTCGCTCCCGTCAAGAAGACCCATCGCGTCGTCAGCTTCCGGCCCCGAGGCTTGGCGGCCTCGGTCGTACGACGCGCCAAGCTTCGTTACCGGGCTCATGGGCATTGGAACAGGAAGCGGGTCCCGGTCCATCGCGTTCGCCGTGCCGTGCGACGGAAAACGACGATTCGACTGCGCTCGCCGCGGCGAAATCGCGGAAAGCGGGCAGTTCTGCGGGTGGTGGCCAAGGGCCATAATCGCGGCGGGCGAGGCTCCGGCAAGTCGGGCGATGGTAGGCCTGGGAAGCCAGGCGATCGGGACGATCCTGTCCCCGAGCCCTCAGACCCCGAGCCACCGTCAGATCCGCAACCCGAGCCTCCCGCAGACTCAGACCCCGAGCCACCGTCGGATTCGGATCCGGATGCACCCAGCGAGCCGGGCTCGACCTGCGTGACTCGACTCACGATCGCCGAGATGCCGGGGTCGTGCTGGCGGCCGTACGGCGACAGCAGTCCGTTCAATCGCCGGCTGCCGGCAAACCCGCCATTGGCCGAAGGCTCGGCCGCAATGGTCAAGTGGTGGGCGGCGCAGCCGGATACGAACATGTTCAAGTTCACCGGCGGCGACGCGGATACCCCCAACGATTACGACCACCCCGTCTACTTCAGCGAGGCGGGCGACCCTCTGTACACGGTTCATTGCCGGCGCTGGACCTCCTCATGCGCGGTAGACGGATTGCGAATCAGGATCCCGTCGGCCGCCCGAGCGGCGGGCGGCACCGACGCGCATATGACCGTTATCGATCAGGACGGTGGCTGGGAATATGACTTCTGGGAAGCGGAAGACCTGCCGAGGGGCGGCGGCGATCTGTTCATCGGACACGGCGGCCGCACGAGGTTGGACGGAGATGGGCTGGGCTCAAACGCAACCGCTGCGCACTTCGGAGGCGCTGCTGGCGTCATCAGGCCGGAGGAGCTGGCTGACGGTGAGATCGCGCATGCGCTCTTCTTCGTCGTCCAGTGCACGAACGACTCGTCGGTTCCTCCGGCAGGGGATGGCCACGGCCGGACATGTGCGTCGATGGGAAAGTCGAACGCCGGTGCCCCCGCGATGGGTCAGCACTTCTATCTCGACATGACGAGTCGCGAAATCTCCGCACTTCGAATTCCCACCTGGAAGAAGACAATCCTTCGGGCGATGGCGGAGTACGGCCTTTACGTAGGCGATACCGGAGGGGGCTCGCTCAAGACGATGTCGGGGACGAGTTACACCAGCTTCGGCATGGCGGATCCGTGGATCGCGTTGGGGCGCAAGCTGGGCGTGCCGTCCTGGAACTCTTCGAGCGATAAGAAGACCAAGTACCTGTTCGATCTTCGAGAAGACGTTGACTGGAAGTCGAAGCTTCGGGTCGTCGACCCCTGCTTTGCGCAGGGAACGTGCTGAGCAGGGCAGGCACTCCAGCTCCCTGAGCTAGGCGCTCAGGATCGTCTCCGTCGCGATCATCACCCTGACAAGCGGGTCGTGAGGATCGGCGACATTCCGATGTCCCCGCTCCGCGAGGCGGCCGACTGTGGGGCCGAGAAGTGCTTTCGCGCTGTCTGGGTTCAAGCCGCGCCGTCGAAGCTCGGCGCCAGCGACCTCGGTGCCGGCTCGTAGCTGGTCGCGGAGCGCCGCATCGTCGAGGTCGCGCGCCCGCATGCGGACCTCTCCAACTTCGTAGGTGAGCAGGTCGATTGCGGGATGGCCGAGCATCTCCGTCCACTCCCAGTCGAAGACCCGCATCGATCCATTGGGCCCGACGGCGACGTTTCCGCGCCAAAAATCTCCGTGAACGATGCCCCCCGGGTCATCCAGCGAGCTCTCCCGCATCAGCGCATGTGCAGCCTCAACGATCCTGCCCGCGGATCCGGGGCGTAGGCGACCCCACGCGCTGCGCAGCCGGGCCGTCTCCCGGGCTTGTATCTCCGGAACCGGCTTACCGGTTGAGGTCAGCTCCTGGAACCGGCGGAGCCACCGATATGCGCGGGCGCGACTGTCACGGCCCGTGTATCCCGCCAGGGGGTCCACGGGCAGAATCGCGAGAAGGCCCACTTCTACGTTCACCGAGCGAAGCGGACGCGATGGCAGGGTCCGCTCCAAAGAGGCCTCCGTGCGGAGGGCTTTCCGCACCCTCTCGATCGCGGCGAGCTCCTGGCTCAAGCGTTCCGACATGGCCGGGTCCGCCATTGCCTGGACTGCGACTGTCGGTTCGCGCGCCGAGCCTTCGAACACGAAGCAGACCACTTTCGACGTCTGCATGCCCGAGGGTGAGTAAAGCGCCAACTTCGGTCTCCTCAGTGGCCGATCAAGCGTTGCTTCCACGACCTTCAGAATGGAGCGCGCAGGCTTTCCCATGATCAGGGCGCGCGCTCTGAGCACGCCGCTCGTCGCGGGCCCCAGCAAGCGGCGAAGCGGACGCGGGACCCTTGAACCCGGATGGGTGCCGAACTCCTCATGCAGCCAGCGGGCGGGCCGCCCCGAGCGGACGTCTACGACCTCGCTCGGTTTCGAGATGCTCGGCCAGACGGTGCACCCGTCGATGAGCCCTGCACGGACGAGGAGACCCAGCCCGAAGACGGCCGCGCGCGGTCGGACGATGCGGCCCCGATCGCTGACCAACCTAAGTGCCGGCGAGGGCGCCAGCCGGGCATTCAGCGTCGATGGTCCGGCCGGCTCAGTCGAGGCGGCCGGTCCGCTCATCGAAATCCGAGCAGCCATCTAGCATGGCGCGGATGCTACGTGATCGGTCGATCCGGGTTCATGTGCTCATCGACTCCCTGAACTGGGGCGGGGCAGAGGCTTTGCTGGCCGAGTTCGCGGAGGTTGCGCCCGGGTTCGGAATCGAGCTCTCAGTCAGCTACCTCTCCCAGAAACCGGGCGCTGAGGAGCGTCTTCGCACGGCCGGAGTCGACCCGATATTGCTTGACGTGCGCGGTCTGCTGGGACGAGCCGGCCGCCGAAGGGTGCAAGAGCACTTGCGTGTGGTGCGTCCGGATCTCCTTCACACGCACCTCGGCTATTCCGACTTGCACGGCGGCTGGGCAGCGCGTGGTATGGGCATCCCGACTGTCAGCACGTTGCACACGATGTATGAACCAGAGCCGGGCAGAGACTGGCTGAGAGAGAGGTTGATCGTCCGTGCGAGACGGCGTTGCGCTTATCGGGTGATCGCAGTCTCAGATGCGGTGCGCCGCCACTACATTGGCCGAGGGTTGGATTCCGCCGCGCACGTGATCACGGTGCGGAATGGGATCGCTGATCGGGCACGCCCAGGCCAGGGAGCGGCGATACGCCGTGAGCTCGGTATCGACCCGGATGCGTTCGTGCTCAGCATGGTCAGCGTCCTCCGGGCCGGTAAGGGGCACGATGTTGCAGCGCGCGCGCTGCGGAGGCTATTGCCCCGTTACCCGAAGCTGAGGCTTCTCGTGCTCGGCGAGGGACCAGATCGCGCGCGAATCCGGGCAGAGCTTTCGGACCTTGGAGATGCCGTCGTCATGGCCGGCCATCGTGACGACGTTCTCGCCACCTTGGATGCGGCGAACGTGCTCATACACCCGTCGGCGATCGACGCCCTGCCCACGGCGTTGATGGAGGCAATGGCCGCCCGGGCGCCGATCATCGCGACGGATGTGGGGGGCATTCCGGAGTTGATCGATGACGGGAAGAACGGCTTGCTTATCCCGGCGCCGCCTGACGACTCGGATTTGGCAGACGCGATCGAGCGACTCGTCACGGTCCCGGCTCTCACTGAGCAACTCGGATCCGCGGGCCGGGCGCGCTTCGAACGCGAGTTCACCGCCGAACGCTGGATAGAGCGGTTGTTGCCGGTCTACGATGCGGCGATCCGCAATGGCCAAAGCACGGTGGGGGAGGACGAGGGCTCCGGCTCCAAAGAGAGAGATCGCTTCCGCGTGGCGAACCGGTGAGGGGACGCAACTCCCGCAGCGGCCCTGGCGGTTCGGGGCATGTGCCGTGCGGGCTAGACTCGCGCCTTCATCGTCGACCCGGCAACCGGAAGTAGGGGCAATTCACAGTGCGCGCAATGGTTACCGGCGGCGCCGGGTTTATCGGATCGAATCTGGTTGACGCCCTCCTTGATCGGGGGGCAGAGGTGGCGGTCCTCGACGATCTTTCGAGCGGTCGGCGCGAGAACCTGGAGGGCGCTTTGGGGCAGGGCGCACGCCTGATCGAAGGATCAATCGCTGAGGGCGATTTCCTCGCGGCGCAGATCGCGGACTTCGCTCCACAGCGGATCTTCCATCTCGCGGCTCAGATTGACGTTCGGAGGGCCGTAGCGGATCCGGCCTTCGACGCGACCGTGAACATCCTCGGGACGATCAACGTGCTTGAGGCGGTGCGGAGGCTGCCGGAGTGCGGGGTCGTCTTCGCCTCCACCGGAGGCGCGATCTACGGCGAGGGAGCTGGTCGCGAGCTTCCCTTTGGCGAGGACGCCGAGGCCGCGCCCGAGGCCGCCTACGGGGCGAGCAAGCTGGCCGCCGAGGGCTATCTGGGTCTCTACCGGCGCCTCTACGGGCTGCCGGCGGTGGCGCTGCGGTTCGGCAACGTGTACGGGCCGCGCCAGGACCCGCACGGCGAGGCCGGCGTGGTGGCGATCTTCTGCGGCCTGCTCGGCGACCGACAGCCGCTCAAGGTCTTCGGCGACGGTGAGCAGACCCGCGACTACGTCTACGTCGATGACGTGGTCGCGGCGCTGCTGGCGACGGGCGAGTCGACTACGGAACGCATGAGCGAGCTGCGCCTGGCCTACAACGTCGGAACCGGGATCGAGACCAGCGTGATCACCCTCGCCACGGAGCTTGCGAAGGCTTGCGGGGTCGAACCCGAGCTCGATTTTCAGCCGGCTCGGGCTGGTGAGGTCCAGCGTGTCTCGATCGACGCCGGCGCCCTGAGGCGCGATCTCGGCTGGGCGCCGGGGTTCGGCCTCGCCGATGGGCTGCGGAGCACCGCCGAGTGGTTTGGAGTCGCCTCACCCGCCAAGCGGGATTGAGGCGTCAGCCCCCCGCCAGCTCGAAGGACTCCAGGTCGGCGAAGATGGCGTAGCGCTGGGCGGCGCTGTAGAGGGGATGGCAGGCGGTCAGGACGAGGCGCTCGTGGCCGACGTCGCGGACGATCTCGGTCTGGGTCGGCTCGACGATCCGGTGCTTGGTGACCTCGTAGGTGAAGGTGCCGTAGGGCATCTCGAGCGTGATCCGGTCGCCCTCGTCGATGTCGTCGATGCGGTTGAAAGGCGCCTGGTAGGTGGTTCGATGGCCGGCGATCCCGATCGTCCTCCCCTGCCCGGGCAGGCCGGTCTCCGGGTAGTGGCCGGGGCCCTTCTGCAGGTCGGCGGTGGCGGTGCCCTCGAGGACCACGTAGTCGGCGCCGATCGAGGGGATCTCGATGCGACCGATCGGCTTGCCCTCGCGCATCGTCTTCGCGAACAGGCCGGCGAGGCGCTTCGCCTCGCGCGGGGAGTCACGGTCAGGGTGGGGGTCGGTGCGCCCGGGCAGCGCCTGGAAGCGCTCCGTCACTTCGTCCAGCTCGCCCGCCGCCCTGCTCTGTTGCACGGAGCCGTAGACGGCGGAGACCGGCTCCTGCCAGAGCAGGGTCGCGCCGACGTCGGCCAGCATCACCAGGCCCGCTGTGATCAGCGCCACGGAGGCGATTCGCGCGGCGCGTCGCATCGGCTGAATGATTGCGGACGCTTGTCGCGGGAGGCTCCGCTGCGTCGGCGGAGCGGCCCGCGCGCTCCCTGGCGCCCCCGCCCCGCGGCGGCGTGCAAGACTCCGCGACCCGTGAGCGAGCCCCGCAAGCATGTCCCGATCGCCTCCTACGAGGCCGATCCCGAGAAGATCGGCCGCGTGCTGCTGCTCTACTCGGGCGGGCTCGACACAAGCGTCATGCTGCACTGGATCCAGGCCCAGTACGGGGCCGAGATCGTCACCCTGACCGTCGACCTCGGCCAGCCCGGCGAGGACTGGGGCCCGGTCACCGCCAAGGCCCGCGACATGGGCGCGGTGGAGACGGTGGTGGTCGACGCGCGCGAGGAGTTCGCCGCCGACTACGTCGTCCCGGCGATCAAGGCCAATGCGCTGTACGGGGGCGGCTACCCGCTGTTCACGGCTCTGGCGCGGCCGCTGATCGCGAAGCTCGCGGTCGAGGCGGCGCGCGAGCACGGCTGCGACACGATCGCCCACGGCTGCACCGGCAAGGGCAACGACCAGGTCCGGATCGAGGCCACGATCGCGACGCTCGCCCCCGAGCTGGGGATCATCGCCCCGGTGCGCGAGTGGCGGATGGGGCGCGAGGAGGAGATCGCCTACGCGCGCGAGCACCGGATCCCGGTCACCGGAGGGACCGAGAAGCCCCCTTACTCGATCGACGACAACCTCTGGGGACGCTCCAGCGAGGGGCGGGCGATCGAGGATCTCGACCAGCCGCCGCCGGAGGACGTCTTCCAGCTCGTCACCCCGCCCGAGCGCGCCCCCGACGAGCCCGAGCTGCTGCGGGTCGGCTTCGAGGCCGGGCGGCCGGTGTCGCTGAACGGCGAGGGGCTGGGGCTCGTGGAGCTGCTCGAGCGGGTCGCCGAGGCCGGCTGCCGGCACGGGGTCGGGATCGTCGACCACATCGAGGACCGGATCGTCGGCCTCAAGGTCCGCGACATCTACGAGGTGCCCGCGGCGGCGATCCTGCTCACCGCCCACCGGGATCTCGAGAAGCTCGTCTCGACGATCCACCAGAACACGTTCAAGGGCGCCCTCGACGACAAGTGGGCCTACCTCTGCTACGCCGGGCTCTGGCACGAGCCGCTGCGGGCCGACCTCGACGCCTACATGGACTCGGTCAACGAGCGGGTCACGGGCGAGATCACGGTGAAGCTCTACAAGGGGTCGGCGATGGTCGTCGGGCGCAGCTCGCCGTTCGCCCTCTACGACCAGGAGCTGGCCGGCTTCGGGGCCTCGGGCGGCGACTTCAGCCAGAACGCGAGCCCCGGCTTCATCGAGCTCTTCTCGCTGCAGAGCCGGATGGCCCACCGGATCCGCCAGGCGCGCGAGGGCGAATGAAGGTTTGCCGCCGCGCCGGCGCGGGCAGATTGTCGTCATGAGCCTGCTCTACGAGCTGATCGGCCGGGTCGTCGTCCTCGTCGTCCGGCGCCGCTACGGGCGCCAGATCCAGGCGGCCGGGGTCGTCGCCGGAGCGCTGGCGGTCGCGGGTGGGCTGATCGGCGCCTACCTGCTGGCCTCGCGCGAGGTCGAAGAGGGCTGAGGGGACGCCCGGCGCCGCGGCCCGGCGCCGGAGGCGGGGCCACCGGGGCGTGCGCCGCCGCGGCGCGAAAAGGCCGCCTGCCCGCGTGGTAGAGGTAGTGCCGTGTCGGAGCCTGATCGAGAGTCGTTTCGTGGGCTCGACGCCGAGCGGCGCCTCGCCGCGCTCGAGGGCCGCCTGGCGGCCTGGGTGGAGGAGCGGGTGGCCGCCGCCGAGGAGGCGCGCGGGGCGGCGGCCGACCGGCGCCACGCGGAGCTGGCCGCCGAGCTGCGGGCGCGGGTCGACGACCGGGTGGCGGAGCGGGTCGCCGAGGCCGAGCAGAGCCTCGACGAGCGGCTCGCCCTGGCGGTGC
>CAZARJ010000011.1:0-19386 GCA_964487515.1 uncultured Conexibacteraceae bacterium
GCCGGGGGCGGCGCCGCGGCGGGCACCCCCCCCCCCGCCGCCGCCGCCTTCGAGGGCATGGGCGCGACCTCGAAGTCGGGAATCTGCCGACCCTTCGAGCGCCGCCGTGACGGCTTCGTGCTCGGCGAGGGGGCGGGAGCGATCGTGCTCGAGAGCGCCGCCTGCGCCGCCCGCCGCGGGGCCGAGCCGCTGGCCTGGCTGGACGGCTACGGCGCCACGGCCGACGCCCACCACCTGACCGCCCCCGATCCCGACGGCAGCGGCGCCGAGCGCGCCATGCTGGCGGCGCTCGCCAACGCGGGCTGGCCCGCCGACGAGGTCGACTACGTGAACGCGCACGGCACCTCGACGCCGCTCAACGACCGCGCCGAGACGATGGCCATAAAGCGCGCCTTCGGAGACCACGCCGCGTCCCTGCCGGTCTCCTCGGCGAAGTCGGCGATCGGGCACCTGCTCGGCGCGGCGGGCGCGGTCGAGGCGGTGAGCGCCGTGCTCGCCCTGCGCGAGGGGGTGCTGCCCCCGACGCTCGGCTACGAGGAGCCCGACCCCGAGCTCGACCTCGACTACGTCGCCGACGGGCCGCGGCCGCTGCCGCGCCCCAGCGGCCGCCCGGCCCGGGCGATCTCCAACTCCTTCGGCTTCGGCGGCCACAACGCGGTGCTCTGCATCGAGGCGGCGGCGTGACCGAGCCGGCCCTGCAGCTCGAGCGGGTCCCCGGGACGCGACGCCGCGAGCGCCCCCCGGCCGTGGACGGCGGCCCGCCCGACGCGATCGCCCGGCGGCGGATCGACTCGCTCTGCGATCCGGGCTCCTTCCGGCCCCTGCGCACCGCGGTCCTCTCGCGCCGCGCCCGGCGCCGGCAAGCGGGCGACGGCCTGCTCGCCGGCAGCGCCGCGATCGGCGGCCGCCCGGCCTACGTCTACGCCCAGGACCCCAGCTTTCTCGGCGGGTCGCTCGGCGCGGCCCACGCGGAGTCGATCGTCCGGGTGCTGGCGGCGGCGCGCGAGTCCGGGGTGCCCGCGATCGGCCTGATCCACTCCGGGGGCGCCCGCATGGAGGAGGGCTCGGCGGCGCTCGAAGGCTACGGCCGGATCTTCCGCGAGCACGTGCGCGGGGCCGAGCTGATCCCGCAGCTGTCGGTCATCTACGGGACCTCCGCGGGCGGCGGCTGCTACTCGCCGGCGCTCACCGACCTGATCGTGATGTGCGAGCGGGCGAGCATGTTCCTGACCGGGCCCAAGGTCGTGCACCAGGTCCTCGGCGAGGAGACCGACAAGGAGCGGCTCGGCGGCCCCATGGTGCACGGCGCCAACGGCGTCGCGCCGCTGATCGCGGGCGACGAGGCGGAGGCCGCGGCGCTGGTCCGGCGGCTGCTCGCCTACCTGCCCGCGAACCGCGAGGAGCTCCCGCCGCGCGCCGCGGAGGCCGCCGACCCCGGGCGCGACCCGGGGGCGATCGTGCCCCGCTCGCAGCGCAAGATCTACGACGTGCGCGAGGTCGCCGCGGCGCTCGCCGACCGCGACTCGGTGCTCGAGCTCGGCGCGCGCTGGGCGCCCAACCTGATGACCTGCTTCGCGCGGCTCGGCGGCCGGCCGGTCGGCATCGTCGCCAACCAGCCGCGCAAGCTGGCCGGGGTGCTCAACTCGGCCGCCTCCGAGAAGGGCGCCTGGTTCATCGAGCTCTGCGACCGCTTCGGCCTGGCGCTGATCGTGCTCGAGGACACGCCCGGGTTCATGCCCGGCGGCGCCGAGGAGCAGCGCGGGGTGATCCGCCACGGGGCCGCCCTGGTGCGGGCCTTCGCCCGGGCGAGCGTCCCGAAGCTGACGGTCGTCCTGCGCAAGGCCTTCGGCGGAGCCTTCATAACGATGAACTCGCGCGCGCTCGGCGCCGACCTGGTGCTCGCCTGGCCGACGGCCGAGATCGGGATCATGGCCTCGGCGCAGGCGGTCGGCATCCAGCACGGCCGCGAGCTCGCGGACGCGGAGGACCCGGAGGCGATGCGGGAGCGTCTCGCCGCCGCCTACGCCGCCGAGCACACCACGCCCGAGGTCGCCGCCGCCGACGGGGTGGTCGACGAGCTGATCGAGCCTCGCGAGACGCGCGCCCGGCTGATCGACGCCCTGGACGCGCTCGGCACGCGGAGGCGCGTCCGGTGAGCGGCGGGGCGCCCGCGGCGGAAGGCGTCCGGCCCGCCGCGGCCGGCGCCCCGGTGGCGACGCGGCGCTGGGTCGCGCTCGGAGACAGCTTCACCGCCGGGACGATCCCCGGCGAGCCCTCCTGGCCGGAGCTCGTGTGCGCGCGGCTCGCTCCGCGCGCGGAGCTCGAGCTGCACAACCTGGCCCGGGTCGGCGCCCCGATGAGCGCGGTCGAGCACGAGCAGCTCCCGGCCGCGCTGGCCCTCGAGCCGGAGCTGGTCACGGTGATCGGCGGCGGCAACGACGTGATCCGGCGCGTGCGCCCGGACCTCGGCGACTTCGCCGCCCGCCTCGCCCGCGTGCTCCTGCGGCTGCGCGCCCGGCTTCCCGGCACCCACCTGCTGACGGCGACGTACCCGCCGATCGCCGGCCACGCGGTGCGCCCGCGCACCCGGCGGCGGATCGGCGAGGGGCTGGCGGCGCTGAACGAGATCGTCCGCGAGACGGCGGCGGCCGGCGGGGTCCGGTGCGTGGAGCTCGATCGTCATCCCGGCCGGGAGGACGCCTCCAACTACGCCGCCGACGGCATCCACCCCTCGCCCGCCGGGCACCGGGTGGCCGCGGCGACGGTGGGGGCGGCGATCGCGCGCGAGATCGGCCTGGACCCGAGCGACGATGACGAGGAGGAGCGAGATGGGCACTGAGCAGCAGGAGCGCGCCCGCGCGGGGAGCACCGGCGCAGGCAGCGAGGAAGAAAGCGGCGGCGCGGGCGGCGGCGGCATGTTCACCGCCGACTTCGACGAGCTGCGGCGGGGCGACAGCTTCCGCGGCGGCCCGCGGCAGGTCGCGCCCGGCGACGTCGCGGTGTTCGCGGCCCTGACGGGCGATCACAACCCGATCCACGTCGACGAGGAGCTCGCCGCCGCGAGCCCGTTCGGGCGCCCGATCGTGCACGGGATGCTGATCCTCTCCTGCGCGGTCGGCGTGCTGCCGCTGGACCCGGAGCGGGTGATCGCCCTGCGCCGGATCCGCGAGGCCGTCTTCAAGCGGCCGCTGGCGGTCGGCGAGGAGCTGCTCGTCGACTGCCGGATCGCGGAGCTGCGGCCGCTCGACGAGGGCACCGGCCTGGTCGAATGCGACTGGCGCATCCTCGGCGGCGACGAGCGCCTGCGGGCCCGCGCGCGGGTCGAGATCCTCTGGCGCAGGGCCGCCGGAGGCGCGGGCGGCGGAGCGGTCAGCGCGGCGGCGATCGCCGGGATCGGCGCCGGCGCCACCACCGCGGACGCCCCCGCGGCCGACCTGGCCCCGGTGGAGGTCAGCGACGATGGCCTCCGGGTGCTGATCTGATGGCCGCGGACGGATCCGGGAACGGCGTCGCGCCCACCGGCGCTGCGGCGGTCGGCAGCCCCGCGGGCGAGAGCCGGGCGAGCGGCGGTCCCGGCGAAGACGCGACCCGATCCAGCGGCGAGACCTCGACCGGCGGCGGTCCCCTGGCCGGCAAGAGGCTGCTGATCACCGGCGTGATCACGCGGCGCTCGATCGCCTTCGCCGTCGCCGAGCGCGCCCAGCGGCAGGGGGCCGAGATCGTGCTCAGCGGCTTCGGCCGCGGCCGGCGGCTGACCGAGCGCGCGGCGCGGCGGCTCGACCCCGTCCCCGACGTGCTCGAGCTCGACGTCAACGAGCCCGCCGACCTGGAGCGCCTCACGGCGGAGCTCGACACGCGCTGGGGCGGGCTCGACGGCGCCCTGCACGCGATCGCCTTCGCCCCCGGGGACGCGCTCGGCGGGGACTTCCTCTCGACGCCGCCCGGGAGCGCCGAGATCGCCTTCCGCACCAGCGCCTACTCGCTCGCCGCGCTGGGCGCGGCCGTCGCCCCGCTGATGCCGGACGGAGGCGCGCTGGTCGGGCTCGACTTCGACGCCACGGTCGCCTGGCCCGCCTACGACTGGATGGGCGTCGCCAAGGCCGCGCTCGAGTCCACGAACCGCTACCTCTGCCGCGACCTCGGGCCGGCCGGGATCCGCGCGAACCTGGTCTCCGCGGGCCCGGTCGAGACCGCCGCGGCGGGCGGCATCCCCGGCTTCGCCGAGCTCGCCGAGCTCTGGCGGCGGCGCGCGCCCCTGGGCTGGGACCAGCGCGACCCCGGCCCCGTCGCCGACGCCGTCTGCTTCCTGCTCTCCGACGCGGCGCGCGGCATCAGCGGCCAGATCCTGCGCGTCGACGGGGGTTTCAGCGCCGTCGGCGCGGCGGTCGCCGAAGCGCGGGACTGAGGAGGACGCAGGCAACCCGAAGCGACGCGCTACGGTGTTCCCATGAGGAGAGGAATGCTGAGCGGCCTGGCGCTCGCGATCCTGAGCGCCGCCTTCGCCCTCGTCGCGGCGGGACCCGCGGCCGCCGACCGCTGGATCGCCGACGGGGTGGTCATCGTCGCCGACGCCAAGGTGACGCCGAAGAAGCTGCCCGCCCGCAAGCGCGGGCCGGCCGCGCTGACCGGCAAGGTCTCGATCCGCCACCAGGACGGCACCGACCCGCCCGGGCTGCGACGCGTCGTCATCGACCTCGACGAGCAGCTCGTCCTGCGCACGCGCGGGCTCAAGCGCTGCGGCCCCAAGCGCCTCGCCGACACCACCACGCGCCAGGCGCGGAGGCGGTGCCGCGCGGCCGTGGTCGGCACCGGCGTGGCGCAGGCGCGCCTCCACCTCCCCGGCGCCGAGCCGGTCGACCTGACCAGCAGGCTGCTGGCCTTCAACGGCCCGCGCCGGGGCGGCAACCCGAGCCTCGTGATCCACGCGCGCTTCCCCGTCCCCGTACCCACCACATACGTGGTCCCCGCCCCGATCACGAACATCCGCGGCGGCCTCTACAGGAAGCGGATCACCGCTGACATCCCGGTCGTGGCCGACGGCAACGGCGACCTGACCGGGTTCAAGATGAAGCTGAAGCGGACCTGGCGCAAGAAGGGCAAGCGCCACAGCTACCTGCGCGCCCACTGCATGGCCGGCTACTTCGCCACCCGCGGCGTGCTCCGCTTCGAGGGCACCACGATGGCCAACGGCAGCGTGCTCAGCAACTGCAGCCGCAAGAAGCCGCGCAAGCACCGCCGCCACCGCAAGCACCGCCGCTAGCCCAGCGCGGGCGCCGAGCTGGCAGCAATTCCGGCCCCCGGCGGGCACAGATCGCTGCCACCTCCGCCCGCGAGTCGGCTCCCGGCTCACCGTCGCGCGAGCGTCAGGCCGCCGTCCCCGCGCCGGTGGGCGACATCTTCCCCCGCGGAGGGCCACTTTGTCGCCCACCTCGGCGTCCGATGCGGCGCACGCCCCGAGCAGGATTCGAACCTGCGGCCTACTCCTTAGGAGGGAGTCGCTCTATCCAGCTGAGCTATCGGGGCTCGCCTGGGCAGGGTAGCCGCACGGGCGCGGGATCCACGGCGATTGCGGGCGGGCGGGCGACTGCGATGGGCCAGCCAATAGGGTTCCAGCGTGGTGCTGGGGCTACCGAAAGGCGTGCGGGCCTGCCTGTTCGATCTGGACGGGGTGCTGACGAAGACGGCCAAGGTCCATGCGGCGGCGTGGAAGGAGATGTTCGACGCCTACCTGCGGAAGCGGGCCGAGCGCGAGGGGGGCGAGATGGTGCCCTTCGACGCGGGCTCCGACTACGGCAGCTACGTCGATGGCAAGCCGCGCTACGACGGCGTGCGCTCGTTCCTCGCCTCGCGCGGGATCGAGCTGCCCGAGGGCGACCCCTCGGACCCGCCCGACGCGGAGACGGTCTGCGGGCTCGGCAACCGCAAGAACGAGCTGGTCATGAAGATGATCCGCGAGCGTGGCGTCGAGGCCTACCCGGGCTCGGTTCGCTACCTGGAGGCGGCGCGCGAGGCGGGGCTCGGGATCGCCGTCGTCTCCTCGAGCGCGAACTGCCGCGACGTGCTGGTGGCGGCCGGGATCGAGGAGTACTTCGACGCCCGCGTCGACGGGATCACGGCGCGCGAGGAGGGGCTCGCCGGCAAGCCGGCCCCCGACACCTTCCTGGCCGGCGCGCGGGCGCTCGGCGCGGAGGCGGCCGAGGCGGTCGTCTTCGAGGACGCGCTCGCCGGGGTCGAGGCGGGGCGCGCGGGCAACTTCGGCTACGTCGTCGGGGTGGACCGCGTCGGCCACGCCGCGGCGCTCGCCGAGCACGGCGCCGACGTCGTGGTCGAGGACCTGGCGGAGCTGCTCGACCGGGACGGCCGGTGATGGCCCGATGATCCGCAGCGGCGTCTTCCCGACCGAGCCCTGGACGGTGCGCGAGGCCGAGCTGGACCTCTCCGTCCTGGCCCAGACGGAGTCGATCATGGCGCTCTCCAACGGGCACATCGGCCTGCGCGCCAACCTCGAGGAGGGCGAGCCGCACGGCCTGCCGGGCACCTACCTGAACAGCTTCTACGAGCACCGCCCGCTGCCCTACGCGGAGGCTGCCTACGGCAACCCGACCGTCGGGCAGTCGATCGTCAACGTCACCAACGCGAAGATCATCCGGCTGCTCGTCGACGACGAGCCCTTCGACGTCCGCTACGGGACCCTGAACCACCACGAACGCGTGCTCGACCTGCGTGAGGGGGTCCTGCGGCGCACGGTGGAGTGGGTCTCGCCCGCGGGGCAGACGGTGCGGATCCGCTCCACCCGCCTGGTCTCCTTCGTGCAGCGCTCGATCGCCGCCATCCACTACGAGGTCGAGGCGGTCGGCGACACCGCCCGGATCGTCATGCAGTCGGAGCTGGTCGCGAACGAGCCGCTGCCCGGCGGGGAGGACCCCGACGATCCGCGCGCGAGCGCCGTGCTCCACAACGTCCTCGTCCCCGAGCTGCACTCGCACATCGACTCCCGCGTCGTGCTCGTGCACGCGACCCGCGCCAGCGGCCTGCGCATGGCCGCCGGGATGGACCACTTCATCGAGGGCCCGGGCGAGACGGCGATGCAGGCCGAGAGCCACGACGACCTGGGGCGCGTCACCTTCGCCACCGAGCTTCAGCCGGGCGAGCGGGTCGAGCTCGTGAAGCTGATCGCCTACGGGTGGTCGAGCCAGCGCTCGCTGCCGGCGCTCCGCGATCAGGTCGACGCCGCGCTCGCCGGCGCCCGCCGCAGCGGCTGGGACGAGCTTCGCGCCGAGCAGCGCGAGTACCTGGACGACTACTGGGGGTGCGCCGACGTGGAGATCGACGGCGACGCCGGGCTGCAGCAGGCGGTGCGCTTCGCCCTCTTCCACGTCCTGCAGGCCGGCGCGCGGGCCGAGCAGCGGGCGATCCCCGCCAAGGGCCTGACGGGCTCGGGCTACGACGGGCACACCTTCTGGGACACGGAGACGTGCATCCTGCCGGCGCTCGTCTACACGGCCCCGCGGGCCGCCCTCGAGGCGCTGCGCTGGCGCCACTCGACGCTGGATCTGGCGCGCGAGCGCGCGCACGAGCTCGGCCTCGAGGGCGCCGCCTTCCCCTGGCGCACGATCCGCGGCCAGGCATCGTCCGGATACTGGCCCGCCGGCACGGCCGCCTTCCACATCAACGCCGACATCGCCGACGCCGTGATCCGCTGCCAGGCGGCGACCGGCGACGACGACTTCGCCAGCGGGCCGGGGCTCGAGCTGCTGGTCGAGACGGCGAGGCTGTGGCGCTCGCTCGGCCACCACGACGCCCAGGGGCGCTTCCGCATCGACGGCGTCACCGGCCCCGACGAGTACAGCGCCGTCGCCGACAACAACGTCTACACGAACCTGATGGCGGAACGGAATCTGCGCGGCGCTGCGGACGCGGTCGAGCGCTGGCCGGAGCAGGCCGCGCGGCTCGGGGTCGACTCCGAGGAGGCCGCGGGCTGGCGCGACGCGGCGCTGGCGATGCTGATCCCCTACGACCGCGCGCTCGGCGTGCACCCCCAGGCCGAGGGCTTCACCGACCACGCCGTCTGGGACTTCGAGAAGACCGGCGACCGCTACCCGCTGCTGCTCCACTTCCCCTACTTCGACCTCTACCGCAAGCAGGTCGTCAAGCAGGCCGATCTGGTGCTGGCGATGTTCCTGCGCGGCGACGCCTTCACCGCGGCCGAGAAGGAGCGCAACTTCGACTACTACGAGCCGCTCACGGTGCGCGACTCCTCGCTCTCCTCCTTCGCGCAGTCGGTGATCGCGGCCGAGGTCGGCCACCTGGACCTGGCCTACGACTACTTCGGCGAGGCCGCCCTGCTCGACCTCGACGACCTGCACGAGAACACGCGCGACGGGATCCACCTCGCCTCCCTGGGCGGCGTCTGGATCGCCGCGGTCGCCGGCTTCGGCGGGATGCGCGACCACGAGGGCGAGCTCAGCTTCAAGCCCCGCCTGCCCGGTCGCCTGCAGCGCCTCTGCTTCCGGCTCCGCTTCGCCGGCCGGCGGCTACAGGTAGACGTGCACCAGCGCCGGGCCTGCTACACGCTGCTCGCCGGGGAGCCGCTCGAGGTCGTCCACTACGACGACCGCCTGCGCCTCGAGGCCGGCGAGCCGATCGAGGGCGAGATCCCCCGGGCCCCGGCGCGGACGGCGCCCGCCCAGCCGCCCGGCCGCGCCCCCGCCCGTCGCGGAGGACAGGGCTAGAAGCCCGGCCCGGGCGCCCCGCTCGCGGGGAGGCGCTGCACGCCCGGCGCGCGATCGTTACGCTCGCCCATTCATGCTGGCTCCGATCACTCGCCCGCCGCGCCCACTCGACCCCGGGGACGGCCGATGAGCCCGCCCGCGCGCGGCATCGGCGCCTCCCTGGCGGGGCTTCGCAAGCGGCTGTCCGGAGGGAAGGGCCCCGCCGCCGACGACCGCTCCGACCGCGGCCCCGGCGGCGTTCCCAGGAAGCGCAACCACTGGGTCAACTACGGGCTGCCCGAGGACATGACCGGCAAGACCTTCCTCGACGTCGGCTGCTGGGAGGGCGTCAACTGCGCCGAGGCGATGCGGCGCGGCGCCGCGCAGGCGGTCGGCGTCGACCTCTGCACCTCCGACGAGCTCGCCCGCAACGTGGAGAAGTTCGGCTTCGAGTTCCTGCAGCTCGACGTCCTCTCCGAGAAGTGGCTCGAGCTCGACGACTTCGACATCGTCCTCTGCTCCGGCGTCCTCTACCACGTCGAGAACGTGATCTCGCTGCTCTTCCGCCTGCGCCGCGTGACGCGCGAGCTGCTCGTGCTCGAGACCGCGACCCGCGAGATCGCCGACGAGTCGCAGCCGGTGCTCGTCTTCCGCCCGCTCGACGAGCGCGGCAACCCGTCCAACTGGTGGGTCCCGAACGAGGCCGGCCTGAGCGCGATGCTCACCGCCTGCGGGTTCCCGCGCCAGGAGACGGCATGGCGGCGGGCCCGGCCCAAGGGCGCGCGCGTCTGCGTGCACGCCTGGCCGGAGCGGCAGCGGAACTACGAGGCGGTCCTGCCCCGCAAGACCGAGGCGATGAGCCTCGCCGGCGGCAAGCGCTGGCACGATCAGCGCAAGGCCCGCAACCGGCGCGTCGCGGCCGAGCAGGCCACCGACGGCGCCCAGCCCCAGGCTCAGGAGCCCCCGGCGCCCTCCGCCGCGGAGCCCTCCTCCTCGGGCTCGTCGTCGGCGTAGAGGCTCTCGCGGGCGATCTCCCGCAGGCGCCGGTCCCAGAGCTTCACCTCCAGGAACAGGTCCTCGTCGCCGAAGCCGTGCACGGCGTCGACCGCGAGCAGGGTGAACCGCCCCTCGTGCAGGGCGGCCTGGTCGAGGACCTCGGAGCCCAGCTCGGCCGTGGCGGCGAGCGCTCCCCGGACCAGCGGCGCGCCCCAGATCAGGGTCACGTCGCCGCCGCGGCCCCCGTCGGCGCGCCACTCGCCGACCACGTCGTCGTTGAGGTCGACCTGCCAGTCGGGGTTGTCGGCCGCGATCACGTCGGTGAAGTCGGCCCACCCCTCCAGCTCGCCCGCCTCGCCTTCCTCGCCCTCGGGCCGCCGGAAGGAGACGTGGCCGTAGAACTCCGGCCGCACCCCGTCGACCTCGCTCGCGCCGTGTGCGACGGCGGGGACGAAGGTGCGCTCGCCCCACGTGCGCTCGGGGAACCAGCGGATCGACTCCGCGTCGATCCCGGTGCCGGCCTCCTCGACGTGCCCGGCGCAGGCGGCGGTGAACGACTCGGCGAGCCGCTCGGCCCAGCGCCCGTAGGGCCGCGGCTCCCGCGCCGGGTCGGAGATGAAGCGGGGAAACGGGCGCGCGACGGGAGGGCTCATGACGGGGAGGCTATCTGGCGCCGCTCACCCGCCCAGCGCGTCGCGAAGCTGGGCGGCGGCGCGCTCGGGCGGATAGACGTTGACGTCGACCCCCGCACCCAGCTCGAGGCCGGCGGGCACGGTCAGCCGCGGCAGGATGTCGAGGTGCCAGTGGAACTCGGTGGTGCCGCGCGGGGCGGTGCGCACCCAGAGGTTGAGCTGCAGCCCCTCCCCGAACACCTGCGCCAGCGCCGCCAGCGCGCGGCCGAGCATCCCGGCGCCGCGCTCGTCGCGATCGAAGCGGGGCTCGAGGGTGCGCGGCACGAGGCGCAGGTGAAAGGGCGCCGTCGACGCCCAGGGGCAGATCAGGGCCGCCTCCTCGTCGATCGCGACGAGCCGCTCGCGGCGCCGCACCTCCTCGACCAGCACGTCGGCCAGCAGGTGCCCGCCCATCGTCCGCTCGTGGTAGGCGTTGTGGCGCTCGCGCTCGCGCGCGACCTCGGTGGGGACGAAGGGCAGGGCGAAGAGCTGCGCGTGGCTGTGCTCGAGCGAGGCGCCCGCGTCGGGCCCCTGGTTCAGGCTCAGGTGTACATAGGAGGAGGCGTCGGCGTGCGCGGCCATGCGCTCGCGCCAGGCCGCGACGACGCCCGCGAGCTCGGCGGCGCTCAGCTCCTGCAGCGTGCGCGCGTGCCACGGGGCGCTCACGATCACCTCGTGCGCGCCGCGCGCGGAGGCCTGCTTGAAGAGCTCCGGCTCGCTCGTCCGTGAGGAGCTACGCAGCGGGTCTGCGGCGCTCGTCAGACCCGACTCGTGCGCCGGGCTCGCGGATCGCTCATCGGTCCCCCCGGGGGCCGCCCTGGCGGCCGCGCCCGCCCCTCCGCTCGGCTCCTCGTCGCGCGGGGCCAGGGCCGGGTAGAGGTTGGGGACCGAGCGCTGCTCCCAGCCCGGCGAGTCGGCGGGCCCTCCTCCGGGCCGGCGCGCCCACACCTCGGGCGGGGTCCGGTCCTCGCGCCCGGCGCAGAACGGGCAGCGCTCCGCCGCCTCGGGGCTCGCCCCGACCTCCGCGGGCTCGAAGGCGTCGGGCCGCTCGGCCCGGCCGGGGGCGAGCAGCACCCGCAGCCCGGTGAGCTGGTCGATCCGGGCTTCGGGAGCGCTCAGCTTCCCGGCTTCCGGCTCGGCGGCAGGTCCGGGTCGACCGGGGGCGGCGGGGGCACCGGGCGCGGTCCCGAGCCGGGGGGCGCGGCGCCGCCCGGGCCGTCGTCGCGGCCCGTCCCGGTGAGCTTCGTGAACGCGTTCATGAGCTCGATCGGCAGCGGGAAGACGATCGTGGCGCTGTCGCTGTCGCCCATCTCGATCAGCGTCTGCAGGTAGCGGAGCTGCAGCGTGGCGGGGTTGCGGCTGATGATGTCGGCGGCGTCGGAGAGCTTCTCGGCGGCCTGATACTCGCCCTCTGCGGCGATGATCTTCGCCCGCCGCTCGCGCTCGGCCTCGGCCTGGCGCGCGATCGCCCGCTGCATGTCCGGCGGCAGCTCGACGTCCTTCACCTCGACCGTCGAGACCTTGATCCCCCAGGGCTCGGTCTGCTCGTCGATGATCACCTGCAGCTCCTGGTTGAGCCGCTCGCGCTCGGCGAGCAGCGCATCGAGCTCCGCCTTGCCGAGCACCGAGCGCAGCGTCGTCTGCGCGATCTGCGAGGTCGCCATCAGATAGTTCTCGACCTCGGTGATCGCCTTGTCGGGGTCGATCACGCGGAAGTAGGCGACCGCGTTCACGCGCACGGTCACGTTGTCCTTGGTGATCACCTCCTGCGGCGGCACGTTCAGAGTCACCGTCCGCAGGTCGACCCGGACCATCTGGTCGATGACCGGGATCAGGAAGCGCAGCCCCGGGCCCTTGAGGGCGACCAACCGGCCGAGGCGGAACAGGACCCCGCGCTCGTACTCGCGCAGGATCCGCACCGCGGAGGCGGCAACCAGCAGGGCCACCACGACGAGCGCGATGACGATCCAGACTCCAACCATCAGGCGTCTCCTTCCGGCATCACGTCGATGCTAGCTGGCTCGTCACCACTCGGCTCGACGAGCAGGGTGAGGCCGTCGACCTCGCGCACGCGGACCCGCTCGCCGACGGCCGGGGCGGGGGCCTCCGCGTCGGCCATCCGGGCGCGCCAGAGCGCCCCGGCGACGAAGACCTGGCCGAGCGGGGCCAGCGGCACGCGGACCTCGCCGATCGAGCCGGCGAGGTCCTCCTCCCCGGTCCGCACCGGCCGCCGGCGGGCGGACAGCACCTTGGTCCCGGCGAAGATCGTGAAGCCGCCGAGCAGCACCGCGAGGGCGACCACCAGCGCCGGGCTGACGGCGAACGAGTCGCTGCCGGTGTCGAAGAGCAGCAGCCCGCCGGCGACGAGCGCGCCGATCCCGGCCAGGCCGAGCAGCCCCCCGGTCGGCAGGTGCGCCTCGGCGATGATCAGCCCGGCGGCGAGGATCAGCAAGACGACCCCGATCGCCGCGACCGGTAGCTGCACCGTCCCGATCAGCCCGAGCACCAGCGACAGCGCACCGACCGCCCCGGGCAGGATCGTCCCCGGCGCGAAGAACTCGAGCGAGATCCCGAGCAGGCCGATGAGCAGCAGCAGGAAGGCCACGTTCGGGTTGACGAGGATCTGCAGGATCTCGTACTCGAGCGGCATCTCGCGCTCGCTGACCGCCAGACCGCCGGTGTGCAGCGTGGTCGCCTTCGGGCCCTGCACGCGGAAGCCGTCGAGATCGTCCAGCAGCTCGCCCTGGTCCGCCGCGATCAGGTCGATCAGGCCCGCATCGAGCGCCTCCTCGGAGGTCACGTTGGTCGCCTCGCGCACCATCCGCTCGGCCAGGTTCGGATTGCGGCCGTGGCTGGTGGCGAGCGAGCGCACGAACGCCGCCGCGTCGTTGGTGACCTTGCGGCCCAGGGTGTCGCCGATGTCCTCGCCGGTGCTCGTGATCGGCGTCGCCGAGCCGATGTTGGTCTCCGGCGCCATCGCCGCGACGTCGCCGGCCTGCGTGATGAAGACGCCCGCCGACGCCGCGCGCGCCCCCGACGGATAGACGTAGACGACGACGGGCAGCGGGGCCGCGAGGATGTCCTGGACGATCGCGCGCATCGAGGAGTCCAGGCCGCCCGGCGTGTCGAGCCGGACGATCGCCAGCGGCGCCCCCTCGCCCGCGGCGTCCTCGAGCGCCTTCCCCATCCAGGCCTCGGTCGCGGGTGAGATCTCACCGCTGAGCTCGATCGAGGGGACCGTGCCGGATCCCTCCTGGGCCGGCGCCGGCGCGGCGAGGGCGAGCGCCGCGAGGGCCAGCGAGGCGGACAGCGCCACGATCAGCACGACGCGAATCCGGAGCGGGCCCACCATCCCGGCTGATTATGGCCCGCTAGCCGCTGAGCGCGTACTTCTCGATGTCCGCCTCGAGGTCGGCGGCGTCGGTGTAGGGGCCCTGCTTGGCGTAGACGATCTCGCCGCGGCGGTCGTAGAAGATCGTGTTCGGATAGCCGATCAGCGTCTTGCCGGTCCAGTCCTGGAAGTCGGTGTCCCCCGGGGCCTCGATGCTGGGGTAGGGCAGCCGGTGGTCGCGCAGGAACGACTCAGCCGCGTCCCTGCTGTCCTCGGAGTCGACGCCGAGGAAGGCGACCCGGTCCAGATACTTGGCCGCCATCTCCTGGAAGTGCGGGAACTCATCCCGGCAGGGCATGCACCACGAAGCCCAGTTGTTGACCACGACCGGATAGCCGCGCACGCTCTTCAGCTTGCCCTCGTAGGCCTTCTGGCCCCCGTCGAGGATCGCGTCGCCGTCGGCGTAGAGGCGCGCCAGCGGCGCCGGCGCGTCGCCGATCGCGGCCGCGTAGTCGGGAGAGGTCGAGTTGTCGCTGCCGTCCGAGCCGCAGCCCGCCACGGCGACGAGAAGGGCGAGCGCGCAGAGTGTCGCCAGGCGCCGGATCGGGCGGCTCTTCGCATCGCTTTGCAGATCGTTGCTCGTCACGCTGCTTCCCCTGCTTTAATGGGCCTTGCGGATCGAGGGGGCTCACTTTCGATCCGCGGGGTCACGATCGGTACGCACCGGATCGTCTCGCCCATCGAGCTTACTGCGCCGCTCGCCTCGTTCGGCAAACGGCGTGGCACCGAGCCCTTCTCATGGCAGAACCCACCGCACTTGCCGCAACCGCGGCCGACGCGCCAAGCGGCGCCGACCTGGAACGCGTTCAGAAGTTCACGCGCGAGCCGATCGTGCTCGGCGACGAGGGGACGGCGGACCTGCAGGCCGGCACCGCCCGGCGGCGCGCCTTCGACGCCGCCCTGGCCGAGATCGAGGAGGGCCGCGAGGAGCCGTCGCCGGAGTGGCGGCGCGAGTACTCCCTGCTGCTCGGCCTCGAGCGGGTGCTGGCCGAGGAGCGGCCGCTGCTCCGCGACGGCGCCGAGCTTTCCGAGCACCAGGTGGACGCGCTCTCCGGCACCCTGGCGGCGATCATCGCCGAGATCGAGGAGCCGGGCTCCAACGCGAACGGCAACGGCAACGGGAACGGGAACGGCACCCATCTCGACGGCAGCGCCGGCGACGAGGAGGCGCTCGCTGAGGACGAGGAGCCACAGGACTGGGAGGAGAGCCCGGCGAGCGAGGAGGACGAGGTCGTCGGAGAAGCTCCGGACGATCCGGGCGCCAGCCGCCGCTTCTGGTTCGAGCACGCGACCGGCGCCGGCAAGACGGTCGCCGCGGTCGGCTTCGTCGAGGCGTCGCGGACCGGCGGCATCCTGATCCTCACGCACCGCCGCAACCTCGTCGACCAGTTCATCGGCGAGATCTCGAGCCGCGGCTACGGCGACCGCCTTTCACCGCCGCTGCTGCGCGGCAAGGACAATGCCGACGGCCCGGTCACGGTCGAGACCTACCAGTGGTTCGTGCGCAACGCGGGCAGCATCTCCGACGCCTACTCGATCGTGATCTGCGACGAGGCCCACACCGCGCTCGGCGAGAAGACCAGCGCCTGCATCCGCCACTGGCAGGGCCCGGTCTTCATCGGCATGACCGCGACCGGGGCGCTGATCGCCCGCCACGTCGCCGACCTCTTCCCCACCCAGACCTCGCGCTTCGACCTCGCCCAGGCGGCGCGGCGCGGCGTGATCGCGCCCCTGCGCTGCATCCGCATCCCCCCCGGGCCCGGCGTCCGCACCCTGGCCAAGGTGCCGCTGCGGCGCGGCGAGGTGGATCAGGACTTCGACCAGGAGGAGCTCGCCAAGCTGCTCGACCAGGGTCCCTTCAACGTCGCGATCGCCGACCTCTACCGCTCGCGCTTCAAGCGCACGCCCGGCGTCATCTACACGGCCGGCGTCCAGCACGCCAAGAACGTCGCCGCCGCCCTGCGCGACTTCGAGATCAACGCGCGGGCCGTCTCCGGCGAGACGCCGAAGCGGGAGCTGGCCGAGATCCTGGCCGGCTTCGAGCGCGGCGACGTCGATGTGCTCTGCAACGCGATGCTGCTCGCCGAGGGCTGGAACTCGCCCCGGGCGACGATCTGCATGCACCTGGCGCCGACCGCCTCGAAGCGCATCTACCAGCAGCGCGTCGGCCGCGTGACCCGCCGCAACCCCGGCAAGGAGGCGGGGCTGGTGATCGACCTGGTCCACCCCGCCACCCGCCACGACGAGCCGATCGTCACCCTGCACTCGCTGCTCGACCGAGACGTCTACCGGGGCGGCGCGATCGTCGTCGGCCCGGTGCGGCGCGGGCGCGGGCGCCGGGTCCGGGTGGAGAAGCGCGTCGTCCCCGTCTCCGCCGACCCCGATCGCCGCCTCGAGGTGCTGGAGCGCGAGATGTGGCGGATCGCGGTCGAGCGGCTCGACTACTCAGAGCAGCACGTCTGGGCCGCCCTGGCCGGCGCCCGGGTGCAGCCGAGCTCCTGGCGCAAGGCCAAGGCGATGCTCCAGCACGATCAGGCCAAGGAGCTGCGCCGCCGCTTCCTGCTCACCTGCATCCAGCGCAACCGGGCGACGCAGCTGAAGCTCAAGGCGCTCGCCGAGCTCGCCGCCACGCGCGAGGCGGAACCCTTCGACGAGGCGATCGACATGGTCGGCACCTGGCAGCGCGATCAGCGCCGAGCCGGCGTCCGTACCCTGCTGCAGGCGCTCGCCGAGAGCCGGATCGGCCGCCGCGACCAGGCCCAGGCCTGGGTCTGGCGCCTGGCCGAGTTCACCCGCGACTCGCACGAGGAATACGCGATCGCCCGCTGGCCGGAGACCAAGCGCCTGCTCGGCCTGTTCGTCAACTCCTCCGGCCGCGCCCACGGCAAGAACGCGCGGCGCCTGGTGCAGGCCGCGCGCGGGCAGGACCGCCGCCTCGCCGTCGCCCTGCTCGCCGCCGCCGTCGCCCACACGCCGGAGGCCGAGGAGGTGCTGCGCGGCGCCCGGATGAGGATGGCCCGCAAGCCCTCCGCCGTCGCCCGCGAGCTGCTCCGCAACCTGCCCAAGGGCGGGGGCAAGAAGCGCCGCCGCCGTAAGCGCTCCCGCGAGGCCGACAACGGCAAGGACGACAAGGCCGAGCAGGCGGCGAAGAACACCGAGAAGCAGGGGCCGGACGAGAACGGCAAGACCGATACGGACAAGGACGCGCCCGCGGAGGACCGGCCGGGCAAGAACGGCGCGCGGAAGCGCAAGCCCGGCGCCGGTGAGGCGACTGGCAAGGGCTCCGGGCCGAAGGGCGACGGCGCTCAGCGGCCGAAGCCGGGGCCCAGGGCGGCGAAGGAGCCAGAGGCCGAGCAGCCCGAGCCGAAGACGGCGAAGAAGCCCGGGACGAAGGCCGGCGCGACCGACGTCGAGCCCTACTCGGCTCCCGTCTCAGCGGCCGACCACGCGAAGCCGAAGCGTCGTCAGCGCCGCGCGGCCTGAGGCTGCCCGAGCTCGGCCGCGAACAGCTCTCGCCACGCGGCGGCGTGCGCGAGCATCGCACCGGTCTGCCCACGCAGCACGTCGGTGCGGAGCGTCTCGATCAGCGCGCCTATGGCCAGGCGCCGGGAGACCGCATCGCGGGCAGCATCCGAAGGCTCGAGCTCGGCGCCGAACAGCAGCCGCTCGACGAGCGCGGTGAACGATCGTGGACCGGTCTGGCCTGGCTCGTCCCCACAGGGCTCCGGCATGGAGCCGACCTCGATCAGGAGGATACGCGCGGCGCGGGGATCGCCGGCGAGGCGATCGATGAGCAACTCCACCGATCCACGCGCCTGGAGCTCCAGCCCCTCGATCAGCTCCGCTACGGCGGTAGCGAAGCACTGGCTCTTCCCCTCGAAGTGGTTGTAGAAGATGCGGTGGCTCATGCCTGCCGCCTCCACGACGGCCCCGAGGCGAACCGCGGCGAGGCCCTGCCGCTCGGCCAGGTCGAGGATCGTCTCCAGCAAGATCCGGCGCTCGCTGCGGGGCGAGGAGAAGAGGCCGCCGAGCGTCTCGTCGAGGGCGGCGAGCAGCGGCGATGCCCATGCGTTCCCCTCCTCGCAGGCCGCCCGCAGCTCGCGCTCGACGGCAGCGAGGCGCGGGTCGGAGACCTCGCTCACGCACTGCCGCTTGTCGGCGAAGTGCGCGTAGAAGGTCTGCCTCGAGACGCCCGCCGCTGCTGCGAGCTCCCCGACCTGCAGCAACTCGTAGCCGTGCTGCGGAGCGAGCTCGGCCGCCGCCCTCAGCAGCCGCTCACGCGCCGGCCGGCCGTCACGCCCGGCGCCGCCTCGCGGGCGGCGCCGGGCTGCTTGACGACCGCGATCACGAACCGCGGTCGTCATCTCAGCGGCCCCGGTTGCTCTTGCGGTGCCGCTTCTTCTTGCCGCCGCACTTGACGACGTTCTGCTTGCCGCGGAGCTTCGCCCCGTTCTGCCCCTTCATCGCGACGTTCGCCCTGCGCAGGGCCTTCTTGCCCTTGCAGATGTCCTTGGAGTTGACCAGCAGGCCGCTCTTGCCGCCTGAGATGTTCATCTTGAACTGGCTCACCGGGACGTCGGGGACCACCTGGAAGGTGTTTCTGATCCGGTTGCCCTTCGCCTTGTCGATCTTGCCGAACAGGTCGATGTCGACGATCCCGTTCAGGTCAGCGGCGATATCGGGCAGCTCGTTCGGTCCCACCTTCAGGTAGACCGGGCCGGTGAGCGGCTCGGCCAGGATCGGGCTCCAGGCCTTCGCGTTGCCGATCTTGGAATCGGCCGGGCAGGACTCTGCCTCCCACTGCGTGGGGGTGCAGACCCGGCTCAGGGAGTCCTGATCCAGGTAGGTGCCCTTGGGCAGGATCACCCGGACCTTGTCGAGGTTGGCCTGCTTGGCCTGATCGTTCGTCGTGTCGGAGTCGAAGTTCGACTCGGCTTGCGGGATCTTCAGGTTGGCCTGAAGCCTCGGGTGGACGTTGCGCTTCTTGCTGCCCTTGCCCTTGTAGTTGAGCTTCAGCTTCGGGCTGAAGTCCAGGTTGGCGCAGTCGCCGACCTGGAAGCGGTTGCTGAGATCAGCCTCCGCGCCGTTGATGCCGTTGACCGTCGCGTTGACGCTCATCGGGCTGCAGTTGGTCGGGGCGAGCATGAAGCCCGGCTTGTCGATCTTGACCCGCAGATCCTTAATCCGCAGGGGGATGCCCTCGAGGATCTGGGGCAGGGGGTCGGATTTGATCGTCAGCTGCGCGGTGCGCTTGTCGACTTGAATCGCCGAGCGGACGTTGACAATGCCAAGGTCGAAGGGACCCGCGATCGCCGGGACCTGGATGTCGAGGCTCAGCGGTGCGCCCTTGTAGGGGCCGGCGAGGTAGACGGAGCCGCCCTGCACGTAGTAGGGGGTGTTGCCGGCTCCCGCTCCGACGGTGGTGGTGCCGATCAGAGACGACTCGGGGCAGTCGTTGGCCTCGATGTCCTGATCGGAGCACTGCTCGGCCGACTTGAGGACCGAGGTGACTCCCTCAGGGGGTGAGACGGTGAGGGTGTCTAGCTCCTGGTCGCCGTCATCGCGGGTCAGCTTGAGCACGAAGGGGCTCGAGCTGGCGGCGACGGGGTTGATCAGG